>DASWDX010000280.1:0-8777 GCA_036395055.1 Pyrinomonadaceae bacterium
AATTGCAACGCGTTCAGCGATTGCCTGCACGCGTTCTTCCACTGAACTCGACCCCATCCACTTCCTCCGAAAAAGCACTCGCCCAAAAGAAAAAGTGGGCGCGAACCCACCGGACGATACCGCCGCGCTTCGAGCAAGCCGTGAATTATACGGAAAGGAGAGGGTAGAAGCAACCTGCCATGAAAGCTGGTAGTGATGCAGTTTGAATGAACTTCGCTCTCATTAGCACCGCAGCTTTAGCCGGTGACCAGTCGCCAGACAGAAGACTGAGAAACTGTTCTAAATGGTTTCAGTTCACAACCTGGATCCCTGGTCACCGGGCTGAAGCCGCGGTGCTAATAAGAAAGGGTGATCACTCAAACTGCACCAGTACCGGAAAGCTGCGTTTGGACTGTGAAATTACGGCTCACACGCGCGGTAAAGCAGGCGAATGCGCCCTCGCAAACGGTAATATCTGGCATGCGGCGGGGCCCCCGACCCAGACCGTTCACCGCCGCCATGAAATGAGATACACATGTCTTTTTTTCCTGATTTGTTCCGGTGTCGCTCTCATTTTTACCAGGAATACCAAAGAGGTCTACGTTGATAGTGCTCTAATGTACTCAAACTGTTACTCAACCAATTGTCCGCTCATGGCTACGGCTACCGGCGCGCGCTTGTATAACAACTCCTCTGGTCCTGGCTTACTCAATCGCTGGAACAATTTCACTGTATTTAGTGCGCCTTGAATCATGGACATCGCCCTCCTTTCTGAATGGTCCTCACCTAAATGAAAGAACCCTTTCAACGAAATCTTGAAAAGGCTCTTGCACTGAAGTAGTATTTCACCCGAACTGCACTGATCTTCGTCCGTGGCTGCCTTGCCTTGGTAGTTCCCGCCGTCGTTACGTCTTTACGTGGTTAAAGGGGCGACCGCGCAACTTGCTGGTTGTGCATCAATCCGCGCCAATGATCGGAAAAACGGTTTCACATTATCGCATCCTGGAACCCCTCGGCGAGGGTGGTATGGGAACCGTCTACCTCGCTGAAGATACCCACCTTGGCCGCAGGGTGGCTATTAAATTTCCCTCGCTAAACTCCGACTCCCATGATTATCGCGCCAGGTTTCTGCGCGAGGCGCGCGCGGTTTCCGAGTTAAGCCATCCCTGCATTGCCACACTGTTTGACTATGGCGAGACCGAAGAGGGCCGCCCCTTTCTCGTTATGGAACTCGCCAAAGGGCGGCCGTTAACTGAGCTGATGCAAAAGGGTGAACTAAACCTGCCGCGCGCGGTTAGGATTGTCGCCGACGTCGCTACTGCCCTGGTGGAGGCGCACGCTCGCGGTGTCATTCACCGCGACATCAAGCCTTCAAACATCATGATCGACGACAGCGGGCAGATAAAGGTGCTTGACTTCGGACTCGCCAAACAACTCAACAAGGACCATCCGAGCTCTTCAGAACCTGAAGCACGAACACTCCTGTCCACAGAAACTCGCAGCGGCGTAGTGCTGGGAACACCAGCGTATCTCTCACCGGAACAGGCAGTCGGCGGGGCAGTTGACGGTCGCAGCGATCTGTTCGCGTTGGGCACACTCCTTTATGAAGCCATCACCAGTCGAACGCCTTTTGCCGGTAATAGCTTTATCGAGATCGCGGCGAACGTGCTTCACGTTGAACCGCCACCCCCATCGAAGTTCAACAGAGCAGTGCCGCGGGAGCTTGACTTCATCGTGGTGAAGGCGCTTGCTAAAAAACCTAACAAGCGTTACCAGTCGGCTAAAGAACTTATTGGTGATCTAAACGCTATCAAAGAGCGACTCGAGGAGGATTCGGGGCAGACACTCATCAGGCGAACTTCGCCCTCAGTCTTCACGGGACACAGTCGGACGCTTAGCAATCTTTCTCAGATTCTGCAGCGACCACGCATACCGATATCTTACATTCTTATCGGACTTGCTGTTCTGCTCGCTGCCGGCGTAGTGGCTTTTCGATTCATGCGGACCTCACCGCATACGCCGCCGGCTGAAGCCCAACGCTGGTATGAAGTTGGTACTAACGCATTGCGCGACGGCGCCTTTTACCAGGCCAGCCAGGCTCTCGAGAGGGCGATCGGCGCGGATGATGCATACATGTTGGCTCATGCTCGTTTGGCTGAGGCTTTAGTGGAATTGGATTATGTTGACAAGGCCAAGGACGAACTACTGCGCGCCAGCGCAGCGGACCGAGCCGGGCTACCAAAGCTCGACTTGCTTTACATTGATGCCATTACGGCCACCGTTCGGCACGATTTCCCGAAAGCAATCGGGCTCTATAACCAGATTGCCGGGCAAGTTGCTGACGCTGACAAGGCTTTCGTGCTTTTAGATCTTGGCCGCGCCTACGAAAACAACAACGACGCGAAGGGCGCCATCCAGACCTATAAAGAAGCCACCACTCGAAACTCGCAGTATCCGACAGCCCACCTGCGTTTGGGGATACTGTACGGACGACAAGGTGAGCTCGCCGCAGCTCTTACGTCATTTGATCAGGCGGAATCGATCTATCAGGCATTAGGGAGTCTGGAAGGCCGGGCGGAGGTAGCATTCCAGCGAGGTGCACTCTTCAATAATCGAAACAAACTCGCCGAGGCCAAGGCGGAATTGGAGCAAGCCCTCACCTTGGCAAAGGCAAATGATAATAATTCTCAAACGATCAAAACTCTGTTGCAGTTGTGTAGTGTCGCTTTCGATGCCGGCGAAACATCTCGCTCAACTGCATATGCCCAGGAAGCTGTAGACCTCGCCCAAAGAAATGGCATGGAAAATCTTAGCGCGCAGGCGCTGGTAGATCTCGGCAACTCTTTTCTTGTGCGCGGCGAACCCGCTCAGGCAGAGAAATATCTTTCCCAGGCGCTCCAGCTGGCGCAGCGGTCCAAAGCCCGGAGGAATGAAGCCAGAGCGCGGGTTTCGCTCGCCGGCTTGCAAGAAAATCCCGATGAAGCAGTTCGCTATCTGGAACCGGCGCTCTCGTTTTACCGGCAGGGAGGTTATCGCTCAGAAACTTTTTCTTGCCTGGTATTGCTGGCTCGCGCCAATCTTCAAAAAGGTGATTATGAGGCAACACGGAAGGGTCACGAGCAGTTGTTTCAACTTGCTGAGGAGTCGAACGATCAATCGCTGGTTGCCCTCGCACATGCGGAACGAGGCTCAGCCCTGGTGCGGGAAGAAAAATTTACCGAGGCTATTGACCATCTGGATCAGGCCAACGCTATTTATACCGTACAGGGAGTGCAGCGCAGCATCGGTTATAACTTGAGAACCCGAAGCGAAGCCTTGTCGTGTCTGGGACGCTACGATGAAGCCCAGGCTATGCTGGCCCAGGCGTCGGCTATCGCTGAGAAGCCGGGCGGGGAAATCAAAAGGCTGTCAGTTGAGATCCAGCTTCTTCTTGCCCAAATTGCGTTAAGCCAGGATCATTTTCCAGAGGCCCAGGCCAGGGCTAAGAAAGTGTTGGAATCAGCGGGCAGCGAGTTCAAGAGTGCCGCGTTCGGAGCGAGGATGGTAATCGGAGCAGCCCAGTCTCAAAAAGGCGCGAGTGGATCCGGAAGGCAAGTAGTCTCCCAGGCGCTTGAGATGGCGAAGCAGCTTAACGATCCGGCCAAGCTGGCCCAGGCACAATTGGCACTCGCTCAGGCGCTGCTGCTTGCGGGCGACTCTACCGGCGCTTCCAGCAATGCTAAACAAGCAGCGGAAAATCTCGCGCGCCTTGGCAAACAAGCTTCCCAGTGGCCCGCCTTGCTGGTTGCGGCGCAGGCGGCGCAAAACTTAGGCGACAAAACCGCGGCCCGCGAGTATGCTACCCACGCAAAAGACATACTTCTCAAACTCGAGCAACGTTGGGGAAGTGAAAGTTTCAATACCTATCTGCGCCGCCCGGACATTCAGCGATTGCGAAAACAGTTGGACCAACTTGCGGGTTCTGTGTAGGAAAGCATTCCCGGCCGGTTGGTTTTCTATTCCTTGAAAACAAGGACAGACAGGAGTGTCTGTCCTACATCAGCTCTTCCAGCCCCAGAATAGGAAAGAAAACGATGCGACATTTACGTTTACTAGTCATCGCCATTGCGACGATTTGTGTGCTGGCCCTTGGCGCTTTTGCGCTGGTTAATCGCCCGGCAGTCCCATTAGCCGGCGACGATATAATTATTAAGGGCGGCTCGTTGGAAATTCAATGTGGTAGTAATCATGGGACTGATTGTTTGGGTGCTAACGACAACACTGGAAAGTACAAACATAAGCAGGGCACCAAGCACATTATGCAGATCGTAGTCAAAGACAGTACAAACCAGCAGTTGTCCAACAACAACTTTGACAAGGACCATCAACCGACGATCGTCATCACTTACAAGTAGACCGACAGGCCCTGGTGAGTTAAAGGGTTCTTCAGGTTTTCTACCTTGAGCAGAAGGTAACCAGCGGGGGCAAGCCCGCCTTCCCGACCTTTGAGATTACCAGAGTTGTGGTTAGATTCTGCATCGAAAGACTTTCAAGGTGAGGTCCACCCAGCTAATGAGAACATCTCTCAGGTCGGGAAGGTGGGCTTGCCCCCGCTGGTTTTGCAAGACTTAAAGACTCCTAGCCGCCAAGCTTTGTTTTCACGATCTCGCTGACTGTACGCCCGTCGGCATTCTTGCCGCTCAGCGCGGTCTGGACGGCTTTCATCACTCTACCCATATCCTTCATCGAGTTGGCTCCCGTTTCAGATATCGCGGCGGCGACAGCTGTTTCGATCTCCTCGCGCGAAGCTGCCTGAGGAAGGTAGGCTTCGATTACCTCGATTTCAGTATTTTCCTTGTCGGCCAACTCTGGTCGTCCACCCTTTTCATATTGCTCTACCGAATCACGACGCTGTTTTACCAGGGAGCGCAGCAGCTTTGTCATTTCGTCGTCGTCCAGCTCGCTGCCTTTCTCTATCTCGCGGTTCATTAGCGCGGCCTTCACCATTCGCAGCGTAGAAGTGCGCGGCGCATCCTGCGCCTTCATCGAAGCAGTCAAGTCAGAAATGATCTGTTGTTTAAGACTCATGCAATTTTACGTTCCTCCACTCACAATATACCTCACGAATGTGCTGGCACGCTTGGTTAGGGTTCGTCGATGAACATCGCTTCGGGGATTCATTTTCAGAGAGGTCAATCAGGGTATGAGTGTCGGCATGTTCATATCGCCGAGCATGTGATCGGAAGCGATCAGCTTCAGTAGCTCGGAAGCGATCAGGCGATGTCCCATGTGATTTGGATGTATGCGTTCACCAAACCAACCCTCGTTGGAGGGATATGCCTCTTCAGTCAATTCTCTTACTTCAAGAAAGGGTACTCCACGCGGTCGCATTATTGATCCTAATGCGACCCGGTATTGCAACATGAGGTCAGCCTCAGGCGTTTCAGCAGAATGGTCACGATAAGGTCCAGCGATAACAATTACAGCCGTGCCTCGCTGGCGCGCGAGGTCGACGATCGCGAGCATGTTGTTTAAGTACTCCTGCTGCGAAACGCGGGCGACTGGCCGAGCCCCTGATCTGAGGGTTATGTTCGGCCTGCCGTTTGAACGCTTCCCGCGCTTGCAACCAGCGCGTCGCGTGGGCAAATGCCTGGCTGTGATCAACCAGCCAACGCACACCTACCGCAGGCCAGCTGGTCCTGAAAGCCACGCGATCAGGCAGGTCGCTGAAACTTGCATCATTCCAACCAAAACTTACCGTGAGGAGGTCGGGTTGCAACTTATCGACATCACGGCGCAATCACGTCAATCCCTGGTTACTGCTGTAACCCGGCACAGCCATCGTAATCACTTCGATGTTTCGCTTGGGATTGGCTGCGCATAACTGCTTTTCAAGCAACATCGGATAGGGTAACCATTCAGGATCGTATTCGCTTGGCTTATCGGGCCAGACCGCCGGCACGCGATAACCAAACGTGACTGAATCGCCGAGACAGACAATACGAATAGTCCCCGGCTGTTTCGGTTGCAGCGATCGGGATGATTGCTCCGAGCGAAGGTGGTCGGAGTTTGTCGAAAGAACCGTGAAGTCCCAGACGACCTTGTCAAGATTTGGCTTTAGTCGCCAGAGCAACAGTGGATCGCCCTCGAAAATACCCGATTGTTTCGAGTCGGCGACCTGCGCCTTTTGTTGCGCAGTAACGACAAAAAGATCGAGACTCGACACATGCGACATCGTGAGCCGCGTGCCCACTTCGACGGCAAGCAAAATCAGAACGGAAACGAGGTAAATTATTGAGACGTAAACCAGGCGGCGCTTGAGAGGAATGCGGTCACTGGGATTTTCTCGTTGATCAAGTTGGTCTTCTGGATCCGTCATTGCACGTTGCCATGTTGGCTGTGCAGGCCGGGGTTGCGGCTCCGCCGCTTGATGTGCGGAAGGTTTACGACTGTCTCCGACCTTCCGAAAGCTCCACCTTTTATCTGGGGCTATGCCCCGAGTCCGGGGCGGAGTCCCCAAACTTCTCAGGCCAACCTACCGGAAGGCCACAGGCCTTCCGCACATCGAGCGGCGTAGCCGAACGATTAAGTCATCATGCACCGTGACCGTTTGAGCACGCGAGATGGTCCTTTAAGTATCTTCCCGTATAAGACTCTTTCACGCGCATAATCTCTTCCGGCGTGCCGGTGGCAACCACGTGTCCGCCGGCATCGCCACCCTCAGGCCCCAAATCGATAACGTAGTCAGCAGTCTTAATCACATCGAGATTATGTTCTATGACCAGGAGCGAACCGCCGGCTTCAATCAAAGCGCGAAACGCGGCCAGCAGTTTGTTGATGTCGTCGAAGTGCAGGCCTGTAGTTGGCTCATCGAAAATGTATAGTGTCCTGGCGCCGGTCCGTTTTGAAAGTTGGGCTGCCAGCTTAATGCGTTGCGCTTCACCGCCGGAAAGCGTGGTAGCTGACTGGCCAAGCCGCAAATAGCCCAGTCCAACTTCATCGAGCACGCGCAACCTGTTGGTAATCTTCGGCACCTCGCGGAAGAAAGTTATCGCCTCGCGCACGGTCATATTCAACACCTCGTGCACGTTCTTCCCGCGATAACGCACGTCGAGAATTTGTTGCTTAAAGCGCGTGCCTTTGCATTCTTCGCAAACCAATTCCACGTCGGCAAGAAACTGCATTTCCACCGTCACTGTGCCGTCGCCCTGGCAAACGTCGCAACGGCCGCCGGGCAGATTGAATGAGAAGTGAGAAGGATCAAAGCCGCGTGCCTGTGCTTCACGCGTTCCGGCAAATACTTCGCGGATGCCATCGTAAACCTTGATGTAGGTGACGGGATTTGAGCGCGGCGTTCGACCGATTGGCGATTGGTCAACGAGAATGACGTCATCAATCAGTTCACTTCCTTCCAACCGGGAGAAAGCGCCGACATGGCCCTGCCAGTCTCGTCTTTGTTTCTTCAAGCCCGCGTAAATGCAATCGTGAATCAAGGTCGACTTGCCGGAGCCACTAACTCCCGTGACGCAAACAAGCATGTCGAGGGGAAACTCTACATCGATCGATTTCAAGTTGTGTTCTGACGCACCGCGCAAGCTGAGACGCCTCTTTTGTAGTGAGCGACGTTGCTTCGGTTCCTTGATTTCAGCCTCGCCGCGCAGATAACGCGCCGTCAGTGAACCTTCGTCAACTAACAATCCCTTGAAGTCACCTTCATAAATGACGCGACCGCCGAGTTCACCCGCGGACGGTCCGATATCGAGAATATGATCCGCGGCGCGCATCATGTCCTCGTCATGTTCGACCACCAGGACCGTGTTTCCGATGTCGCGCAGGTTGTGCAACAGGCGAATAAGTCGATCGTTGTCGCGCGGGTGCAGACCGATGGAAGGCTCATCGAGAACGTAGAGTGCTCCGACCAGCGAGGAACCGAGATTTGTAGCGAGTTGGATGCGTTGCGCTTCGCCGCCCGATAGTGTGGAGGCGAGACGATCCAGCGTCAGATAATCCAACCCAACTTCCACCAGGAACCGCAGGCGGCGGCGAATCTCAAACAGGATTCGCTCGGCAATCGCGCTCTGTTCTATTGACAGTTTCAGCGAGTCGAAGAAGGCCGCGGCATCTTTGATTGATAGAGCACCCACTTCCGGCAGAGTAGCGCCGCCGACTTTGACGTCGCGAGCCTCTTGTCTTAACCGGCCGCCGCCGCAATCAGGACAAAGCGTGTAGCCGCGATACCGGGAAAGAAAGACGCGCACGTGCAGCTTGTACTTTTTGGTTTCAAGCCAATCGAAGAAACCCCGCACGCCTGCCCAGTCTTTCTTGCCTTCGATAATCGCGCGTTGCTCAGCGCGCGAGAGTTGAGCAAACGGAACAGTCATGGAAATCTTCTCTGATTTACAAAACTGTTTCAGCTCATCAACGGCCCACTCATGCTGTGGCTTGGTCCAGGGTTCAATCGCGCCGTCTTTCAAAGTTAACCCGGGATTCGGAATTACCAGATCGAGATCAAGTCCGATAGTGTTACCAAAGCCCTGGCAAGTTGGACAGGCGCCGTAAGGGTTATTAAAGCTGAAGAGGCGCGGCTCCGGTTGGGCGTAAACTGTGCCGTCATACTTACATTCAAACCGGTCAGAAAACTTCAGGCGCTTTGGTTCAGCTTCAGCAGTCTCAATATTCGCCGTGCCATGTCCCTCCTGAAAACAGATTTCCAGGGAATCGACCAGGCGCTGTCGGATATCCGATCCGGCGACGAGTCTATCGACCATCACAAAGACGTCTGCGAAAGTATCCAACTGGTAATCGTCAGGGGTGTGGAG
>DASWDX010000281.1:0-5132 GCA_036395055.1 Pyrinomonadaceae bacterium
CGGAAATTTGACCCTTCCGCAAAAGATTAACGAAAGAGGCGACATCGTTGGCGAGTTCATCGATTCGACCGGAGTGACGCGAGCCTTTGTCCGGTTCAGCGACGGTAGCTTTAGCGACCCGATCGTCGACCCTAATGATACCGTCGGTTTTACCGAAGGACGAGGCATCAATAACTTAGGCACAGTCTGCGGTGACTACCTCGGCAGCAATGGCAACAATCACGGGTTTTTCCTGTCGGGCGGCACCTTCACAGAATACGATGTTCCCGGCGCGGTCAGCACCTCTGTGCTTGGGATAAACGATGTCGCCGACTTTACCGGCTCGTTTTCTTACGGCAGCGGGATCTTCCAGGGGTTCGTCAGCGTTGGCGGAACCATAACGTCGTTTAGCGTACCGGGAGCTATCCAGACCCTTGCTTACGAGATCAATAATTCAAAGCAGTTGGTGGTGGGATACTATATAGACGGCTCAGGAATCGTTCACGGCTACTACCGGGACGCCACTGGGACGCTGCACTTTCCGATCGATCCTTCCGGCTCCACTGCGACAGTCCTGTTCGGACTTAACGATAAGAACTGGGTGGTAGGCCGATATGCGGACAGCTCAGGCGTAACTCATGGACTCTTCTTTGTCCCGCCAAACAATTTCTTCACTTTCGATTATCCCGGGTCAACCTTTACATCGCTAAACGGAATCAGTGACCAGGGAAATATCTGTGGTCGTTTCGTCGACGCTGCCGGCATTGGCCACGGATTCATAGCTCGCGTCACAGGCACACCGCCGACAGAAGCGGCGGGCAAGCTGGTCACTCCAATCAACCCGCCGTCGCTGGCCGCTCCACTTAACCAATCGCCTTCAGCGTGGGGAGGTGCAATGCCCGCGCGCTGAGTTGAGTATCTGTGGCGCCAACCTGATCCCATAACCACGTCGTGTTTTGGTCTACACCGCCGCTGAAGCCCGAGCAAACGGAACAGTCGATGGCGATAACTGCGTCCAATCGGAGCCGTTCCACTGCCACATGGTAAGCTGATAGAATTGGCCGTCGAACCCGCCAAAAAGATCGGCCCTGCCATTCGGGTCGGGAAACAACATCGGACCGGTAACAGCCGGAGGATGATGCTTGGGTGTCGCCTGCGTCCACTGTAACGTCGACCCATCCCAAAGCCATGTGTCGCCCAGGTAATTGGTTCCATCGTACCCGCCGAAGAGCACTACCTTTTGAGTGACAGAATCGTAGGTCATTTGGGCCGCAGTGCGGGCTGGAGGCGCAGTTTGTGTGGCGATCTGTGCCCAGCTCGTGCCGTCGAAACTCCATGTGTCATTTAGATAGCCTGTGCTGTCGGATCCGCCAAACGCAATGATCTTCCCGCTGACCGGATCGTAGGTCATTGCAAGGTACGAACGTGCCGGAGGGGGATCGTTTGGCGAAAGCTCAACCCAATCCGGAAAACTAAAAGGAGCGGCCACTGCACTCGCTGTAAATGCGATCGAAATGCACCAGCAGATAAGAATTATCGACGCATGCGAAAAGTAGCGAACCTGAGTGAGTTTCATCGAGCATGACTTAAGGCGCTCAACAGGGATTGTGTCAAGTCGCCGAGCATGACTTTGATTTCCTAAAGCCGTTGCGCGCAGCCTGCCAAAAGACTAGCTGGCACGTCCATGCCTACTGTTTGATGAGTAATCATTTTCACCTGGAGACGGCGTGGGCAAATGGAAAAGAGATTGAGTACTTCGAATTAAAGAGTTAACGCAATGCGCGAGGTCTTGATGCCTCGCCCTTAGCACACCGAGAGTTATCAGTCAAAAGAGTCCCGCACGCCGGAGAAAAGGCTGTGATTTCGCTCGACACGTTTTGAGCAATACCCATACTCGGAGGTCTTATGCCCAATTTCAAGATTGCCTCGAGAACCACCGTCGCAGTATGGGTTGCCCTCGCGTTAGGTTTAACCGCCGCCCTTGTCGTGTATTTTAATCGTCCGGTTCGTCGCGTCTCTTTGCCTAAAGGGACAAAGTTTCCGGCATGCCTTTTTGAGCTTGATCCTAATTTTCACACATGTGATGAAAGTACAACCTGCGTTCGCGAAGCCCCCGGTGGATTGACCTACGGTAAACGTCACACAGCCGTAGCAGGTGAAGGGAAAAACTGGTGCTGTCCGGATGGGACCCACGGTGAAGACATCAACCACGTTATGACGTGCATCGTGGACTAGTCCTTCAAAGGGTCAAAGGCCACCAAACGTTAGCGCATCGGAAATCAGATCGACTCCGCGATGATGTTTGCGCGGTCTGGTTAGGTCTCACGCAGTCGCTTGCTAAAGCGCGGAATAAAGTAAGTGCTGATTTTGTCGGGCATGGCTTTTGCTCGACGTTGGGAGCAATTATCTCACTCTTGAATAATCCGCATTGATCAAGCTTTGCGGCGACATCCCGCAAAAACCGCTACGACGGAACCAAAACGAATTTTGTCGCCATCCTTTAACTTAACTTCGTTAACAGGAACACCATTGACCTGTGTCCCGTTTGTTGAATGTAAATCTTGCAGCTGATAGGAGTCGGCTGATCTCGCGATGATCGCGTGCTGCGCTGATACCGCCGGATCATCAATGACTATGTGGTTCAGTCTAGCACGGCCAATTGTGGTAATGTTCCCTAACTTATGGGTGACGAGATCATCTCCGTCGCAAATCAGAACCAGGCGAGCCATTTTGTACTCCAATTTTCACCGAAGGCCTGCGTTGTTGTCGATTTTGAATAGCTTACCTAACAACCGGCCAAGTCTCCGCCAAAGTGAAAGGCGCCACGGCCCTCCGTCGTTCGCGTGACAGGTCGATAATCCGCACCCTGGCGGGGTTAAGCCGCCCCTCAGCGCGTTTCCGTAACTGCTGCCGGGGACGGACTTTCAGACGGCGAGGGCGTCGTTGTTATGTTCTTTTTGATCAGGTACCAAAGCGTCGTCGCGAGCAGGAGAGAGATCAGCTTCGCGCGCCAGTTTTCCAGGGTCAGTCTGGTGCGTAGGACGGCAACCAACTTCGCGCGCGAGTTTTCCGAGGTCCGCCTCTTCATAATCGCTGTGCAGCAAAATTTCCGCGTCGGCAATCCAGATTGGATCTGGAATGTTCAGTTGTGGCTCTCTTCTCTGTCGTAATTGCCTTCAAGTGGCATGGGCTCACTCCACGGTGGCACAGGCTTTTGAATATCGTAGTACGGGTAGCTTGCTCGTGGTGCGTGATACGTTGAGACACCGAACCATAGCCAGAAGACGAAGCCCGGCACTACGATGATGGCTGCCAGTTTCTTGACATGAGTCAAGAAGGAGGGACGAGGGCGTTGAGAGATTACGTCCCGTCTGCATAACCACGGGTGGATTTCGCGAGACGCGGCGATTGGGTTGGAAAACCTCCCCATACTCACTTCTACGTAAACTGGAGGCCGAAGTCCCAAGAATTTTACAGGAGTGATCGAATTTATCGCCGTTTCCCCGGGCAAGCCGAAAAAGCAGTGCTTGCGCTCTCCACACGGCGAGAGACAAACGGCACGGTCCGCTCCGCCGCCAATACAGCAGTGTTTCGCGATACTTTCAGGAGGTCGGCAAGGCCCCGGGTCGAAGGAACTCGTTCGCCCGGTGCCAGGGCCCGGGTCAGGATATCGTTACGAAAGGCGCGGTAGATCTGCCGATAAAGGGGCCCCGTTCCATCGAGCTGCAGCACAATGAACCTATGTTAACTCACACGACTCTTGGCCAGCCTAGAGGTCAGATCTAATCATCTGTGCGCGCGAAAGAGAAAAGGGGTCAGGTAGCATGAAAGCATCGCTCTTTGGGTGGAGCGTTGGGGCAACCGAAAGGAGATGCTATCATGAAATACGTTGGAATCGATATCCACAAACGCTACAGTGTTTGTGTTGCACAAGACGAGCGAGGCCGGCGGCTAGGCGAAGCCCGCGTTGAGGGCAATCTGGCTGCTGGTTTCGCTCAATTTTTTCGCTCTTTGGGCGGCAAGAGCCGGGTGGTGATCGAGGCGTGCTGGAACTGGCAGGCGATCTACGACCGGCTGGAAGGGATCGCGCAAGTGGAAGCGATCCAGGTGGCCAACCCGTACAAGGCGCGCTTGATTGCCGAGGCGCAGATCAAGACCGACAGGCTGGATGCCAATGGCTTGGCCACGCTTCTGCGAGGCAACTTCATTGCGCCGGTGCATGTGCCGGGCAGGCAAGCTCGTGCGCGCAAGAACCTGTTACGCCAGCGCCTTTACTGGGCGCGACTGCGCACGCGTATTCGCAACCGCACCCATGCGTTGTTGGACCGGCAGCAAGAGCTCCAGTTGCCGCAATGCAGTGATCTTTTCGGCGCCAGAGGGAAGAGCTTTCTGCGGCGGCTGGAGTTGGCTAAGCCTGATGCGCTTTTGCTCGGTGAGGACATGGAGTTACTGGAGCTGATCGGCCGACAGATCAAGGAGCAGGAGAGGCGCATTGGAGCAGGCAACCAGCACGACGCATTGAGTCGTCGTTTGCAAAGCCTGCCAGGCATGGGCCTGATTCTTTCAGCGGTGGCCGCAGCCGAGATCGATTCCATCGAACGCTTTAACAGCGCGGAAAAGCTCTGCGCCTATGCTGGGCTAGCACCGAGCACTTACTCCAGCGGCGGCAACACCTGGCACGGGTGCATGCTGCCTTTCTGCAACAAATGGCTGCGCTGGGCCTTTATCGAAGCAGCATGGGTGGCTGTGGGTTGCTCCGGATACTTTGGCAACTTCTATCGCCGCCAGAAAGCTCGCGGCAAAAAATCCAATACCGCCATCACCATCGTCGCTCGCAGAATGTGCCGGATCGCCTGGGCGTTGTTGCGAGAAGAGCGCGACTACACTGCCCAGCCGCCATCCAAACACAACAATTTCCCCGGTCGCTCCGCGTTGAGGACTGGCGGCCCAAACTACAACTGAGCGCGCCTTGGGTCAGGATGGAGGACCGGGGATCTAATTAACTAACATGCGTACGCTAGCCCAAAGCAGCAATGACGCGAAGAGAAGTTTGATCACGCTTCTTCAAATCCCAATAGACTTATAGCGACCTAACAAACCACAACTATTAATCACAACCAACCATCCCCGCTTGACACTAGCTTTCAGAGAAG
>DASWDX010000282.1:0-11590 GCA_036395055.1 Pyrinomonadaceae bacterium
ACTGGGCCAAACGGGCGAGAATGCCTGACTCGCCGCACAGGAAGATAAATGCAACTGTGCCAACTAACGGAGGAAGGACGAGCGGCAACGCCGCGAGTGTCGCAAACAGCCGCCGGGCAGGAAATGTATAGCGCTCGAAAACAAACGCGAGCGGAATGCCTACTAGCGCGCAGAGTAAGACCGTGAAGATAGAAATACCAACACTCGCAAGTATCGATTGAAGAACGATAGTCTGCGAGAGGGCCTGGATGTAGTTTGCGAGCGACCACTTGCTGTCTCGTTCGAGCGAAGCAACGACGACGTGAAGATTGGGATAGATGACGCCGTAGAGCAAAACTGCGGCAACGATGAGCAGCAAGCTAAGGCGCGGAAGGAAGAGACGAGGCGACGCGGGGAAGGGGAGACGCGGAGAAAAAGAGCTGGAGGGCAGAGCTGCGATGGTTCTCTCCGTGTCCCCGTTTCTCCGCGTCTCCGTGTCTCCCTTAAAACTCATTCATTCTTTAAGTAGAGAAATCCGTTCGGGCGGCAAAACTACTGTGCAGTGGTCCCCGGCCGAAATACCAGCCGCCTCCAACGCCAGCGCTTCGATCAGCAAGCCATTGGCGTCGAGCTTTATGCTCGAGGTCGCTCCGGCAAAATCGATTTCGCGCACCGTTGCGGGCAGAGCGTTCTCAAGTTTCTCGTTTGCATCTCGAATCAGGACGTGTTCCGGCCGAATCGCCAAAATGGATGGTTGATTCATCGGCACCAGGTTCTTGTCGTTAATTCGAGTTCGAATGGTGTGACCACCATCGAGTGTCTTGAATTCAGCAACGTCTGATTTACTTGAACTCAAACGCACCACGCGGATCAAGTTGTTTCGTCCGAGGAACTGTCCGACGGAAAGCTGCGCGGGATGCTCGTACAAATCGCGCGGCCGTCCTGTTTGCAGGATGCGGCCCCCGACCATGACGCTGATGCGATCGCAGAGCGCAAAGGCTTCTTCCTGGTCATGCGTCACGTAAACGGCGGTCAGTCCAAGACGACCAACCAGCTCGCGCAGTTCGCCGCGAGTTTCTTCGCGCAAGGTGATATCAAGATTTGAGAGTGGCTCGTCGAAAAGAAGGAGTGCCGGCTCGATCGCAATGGCCCGCGCAATTGCCACTCGCTGTTGTTGACCGCCGGAGAGTTCGTCCACTCTTCGCTTCTCATAACCGGGAAGTTGTACCAGTTCCAAAGCACCCTTGACGCGTTCGCGGATTTCCGGGTTCGATTTATGACGGGCGCGCAGGCCGAAAGCAACGTTTTCAAAAACGTTCAAGTGAGGGAATAGGGCGTAGTTTTGAAACACCATACCGAAGCCGCGGCGTTCGGCGGGCAGGTTGGTAATGGATTTTCCGTCAAACTCAATGTTGCCGGAATCCGGTTGTTCCAGTCCAGCAATCATTCTGAGCGTAGTGGTCTTCCCGCAGCCCGACGGACCGAGCAAGCCAAAGAACTCGCCACGTTCGACGTCGAGCGACACATCGGTGACGGCTTGCGTTTTGTTAAACCGCTTCGATATCTGTTTTAGTGCCAGCAGTGGCATTTGAATAGTGAACCCAACACGTCGGCGTTAGCGGACGGAAGAAAGAAAGAAAGAAATTATGAGCGGGGGCAAGCCCGCCTTCCTGACCTGAGAGACTATCCAGATCCGTGTGACCTTGCGGCTTTGAGAGACTTTCGAAGTTGAAAGATCTTGCAGTTCGGTGACTAAGCTCATGGTCGGTAAGCTCAGGGTCGGGAAGGCGGGCTTGCCCCCGCTCTTGGTTTCAGACCGAACTATTCACTTCTTACTTCGCCCGCGAATCTCGGTATCCCAGTATCGCAACCACTCGCCGCTCTGTTTGCGCAACAAATCCCAATCGAGCGGCATCTCGTTGACGCGTTCATTCATCCACGACGGCAATTGGCCGCGATCAATATCGCTACGCACCGGAATGCGATAATACTTCTTCGCGGCGAGTACGAGGCTCTCAGGCGTAGTTACGAATTCATAGAATCTTCGGGCCTCTTCTTCGTTGGGCGCGCCACGCACCACCGCGATGCCGTCCGTAATTACCGGCGTGCCGCTGGCTGGAAACACGTAGCCGATTGGAAACCCTTTTTGCTCCTTGTAAATCCATACATCCGGAAGATTCCACAAACTAATCAACCCCTCGCGACGCACAAGCTTTTGCATTAGAAGCGTACCGTCGGCCGTGTATTCATGGACGTTTTCATCTAACCGGCGGAGCCAATCATAACCGCGCTGCGGCGATCCGGTGTCCTTATAAAAGCGCCAGATCATCGCACCGAAGATCGCGCGCATGGAATCGGAAGGGTTAGGATTTCTAATAAGGACCTTGTCGCGCCACCTCGGATCCAGCACATCGTCCCAATCTTTCGGCGCTGCTTCAGGCTTAACCGCATCGCTGTTGTAAACGATCACTTCCGGGGTTTGGTATGTTCCGTACCAGCGGTCCTGGTTGTCGCGACTAGCGCCCGGAACCCTGTCGGCCCATTTGGGCCGGTAAGGAGCGAGCAGGTTTTCATCTGCCGCAGTTTGAAATGTCGTATGCGCGGCTCCCCACCACAAATCTGCTTGTGGACGATTGCGCTCGGCGCGCACGCGCTCGAGGATTTCGCGCGAGCCCATGTCGAGAAACTGTACGTCAACGTCCGGATTGATGGCCTTATAACGCGCAGTGAAATCGCGCAACAAATCCTGCCCGTGCGGAGTATAGATTAGAAGTCTGCGAGAGGCTGGACTGCCGGCGCGATTGCACGAGCAAAGCAGTGCTGAAACGCAAAGAGCAATTACCGAAACATAAAGTCTAGCGCGCATCGAGTTTGTTTTAGCACCCGCTGATAAGAGTGCGGGCATGCTAGCACATCTCATTGACAGGTTGCTTCAGGAGGTGACATTAGGGAAGTGAATGTGGTTTGATTATTCCATATGGCGAAGACAGTCAAAGGAAGGGTCGGTGGGGCAGTTATCAAAAAACTCCTCAGGGCGATCCCCATCATAGGTCCCGTCTTTACCGTTGGCTTTGCCGGCCACGACATCAGGAAAAAGGGGCTCCTCCCTGGCGCGGTTCACGTTGGTCTCGATGTTACGCCTGTAGTGGGAACCGCTAAGAATGTTGTAGAGATCATTACTGGTGATTGGATTCCTGACAAACCCTCAAAGACGCCGCGACGGGACGAGGCCTCGCAATCCAAAGAACCTGCCCAGGTCAAAAGATCAAAGCCAAACTAAAGAAGCATCATTTTGTTTGGGCGACAACTCAGAGTTCGTCGATATGTGTGGGCTAATCAGCGGGGGCAAGCCCGCCTTCCTCACCTGTGAGATCGTCTGGGTCGACCGGTTGACGCACCCTTGAAAGGCTTTCCCCGAAAAGGATTAGGACTCAACTCAAATCACGCGCGGTCAGGAGGGCGGGCTTGCCCCGCTCTTTCACAACTCTCAACTTGAACGGATTGAGAAACTCAAACTACTGCGCACAAACTGGCGGACGCTCGGTGAAGGGTTGCGCCATTTCATACGCGTGGGCCAGCTTGAGCAAGGTCGGTTCCGACCAGTACGAACCGAGAAGTTGAAAACCTATCGGTAGCCGGTGCGACGAAAGGCCACACGGAACGTTCAGTCCGGGAATGCCGGCGAGATTCGCGGTGACCGTATAGACATCGTTGAGATACATCGACAGCGGGTTATCAACTTTTTCGCCAATCAGGAAGGCAGGCGTGGGTGAAGTGGGCGTGATGATCGCATCACAACTCTCAAAAGCCCTGCGAAAATCCTCCTTGATTAGCGAACGAACTTGCTGTGCCTTTCCGTAATACGCCTCATAGTAGCCCGCGGAAAGCACGTAGGTGCCCAACATAATGCGCCGCTTAACTTCGGCGCCGAAACCTTCCTCACGCGTCTTGCGATACATCTGCCTCAGCTCTGGGGCATCTTCCGCGCGAAAGCCGTAACGAACACCATCGAAACGCGCGAGGTTTGAGGAAGCTTCTGCCGTCGCAATGATGTAGTAAACGGCGATGCTGTATTGCGCGTTAGGTAGGTCAACATTAACTATTTCCGCCCCAAGCTCCCGATACACGTCAACTACCGCCTCCACAGATTCGCGCACCTCGGCGTCAAGTCCTTCCCCAAAAAGTGATCGCGGCAAGCCGATCCGCGCGCCCTTGATGTTGTCCGTCAGCTCGTCGAGGTAATTCGGCACCGGCACGTCCGCCGTCGTCGCATCGTGTAGATCACGCCCGGCGATAACTCCGAGAACGCGCGCAACGTCGCTCGTGCGGCGAGCAAAGACACCCACTTGATCCAACGAGGACGCAAAAGCTACCAGGCCGTAACGCGAGTTGCGTCCGTAGGTTGGTTTCAAGCCGAAAATCCCGCAGAACGATGCCGGTTGTCGTACCGAGCCGCCGGTATCAGAACCTAACGCGATCGGCACGATGCCTGATGCCACGGCAGCCGCCGAACCACCTGACGAACCGCCGGGAACACGAGAAGTATCCCAGGGGTTTTTTACTGGCCCAAACGCGGAGTTCTCATTCGACGAGCCCATGGCAAACTCATCGCAGTTGGTCTTGCCTATGACCACCGCGCCTGCACCGAGCAAGCGCTCGATCACCGTGGCATTGTAAGGCGGATGGTAATCACCGAGGATTCTTGAACCGCAGGACGCTTGCATTCCGCGCACGCAGATATTGTCCTTGATCGCTATCGGGATTCCCGCGAGGACTCCTTCGTCGCCGGTAATCGATTCCGCTCTTTCAAGTGCAACCTTTCGACCGATTTCCAAAAAAGCGTTGAGTGGCTCATTGAGTTTCTCAGCCGCATCGAGAGACACCTCCGCCACTCGACGGGGAGCCACGTCGCCGCTGCTTATAAGGTCGGCAAGATCACCGGCAGATGTTTTTCCAAAATCCATTAGGTAGAAATCACTTCATATATCAGAGCACCTTGGGTACGCGAAAGTGACCTGACGCAGCATCCGGCGCTTCGGCAAGTGCCGTCTTTTGCCCCAACGACGGAGCGACTACATCGTCGCGAGACGAGTCAGTGGCTTCGCCTTCGGGCGTGAATCCGCCCAGCGCAGGCGCGACGTTGCTGGTGGCCACCTCATTCAACTGTTCGACGTAGCTAACGATTTCAGCCATTTGCGGCGCAAAGATTTTTAGCTCGTCTGGCGTAATTTCCAGATGCGCGAGTTGCGCTACTTTTTCAACATCAGATTCGTTGATTGGCATCTTTTGAGTTTCGCAATTCAGATTTCAGATTTCGGAGTTTCCAAACGCCTCACACAACTCGCAGCCGCTCCCAGAAATGCGCGTCGCAAGTCTACGTCTTCAATCCCAGCGGCGGCAGCCAGCAGTTCGCTGGGAACGTCGTCAAGAGCGTGGCGGCTATCCCTTCCCTTGCTTGCGTCTGCTTCGCGGCTCCTTGCGATATCCAATGTTTTCGAATCAACGCGTAACTCGATCGACTTCACCAAAGGTTGACCCAGGATTGAGTTCAGCCTAAACAACACCTGCCCGCGCATGTGCTCGAGTTGCCTTTGCCAAATATTGTCTGCGACAACAACGACGAGCGTCTGGTTCTGAAGTTGAATAGGAACTGCATGACTGCTCAACCCTTCTCCAACAGCATGTTTCCAGGCGGCAATGCAAGCAGCTTCAACCACTTCCTGAGACGAGCCGGACGCCTTTAGTATCGCCGGCAGAGTCTTGATAAGTTTGTCCATTTAATGCAGCCTTAGAATCGTAAATAGTGAATCGTAAATCGTAAATAGTGCGGGTTTTACTATTCACGATTTACGATTTACGATTCATTGCTTAGCCTTTCTATTTATGATTCCGCAAAATATTCCGGAGTGTAGCGGAGAATTGTTTAGCGCGACAAGCGGGGAATAGGCGGGAATCTCCAAATCTTCAAAGCGAAGAACTGATTGCGTCCTTCGTGAAAGATCATTATCAGCTGAGGCGTGAATTAGTTATGACTGTGCTCAAAGAGAAACTGATGCTGGCTTCGAAGAGTCCGCGACGCGCGGAAATACTTCGGGCCGTCGGCTGGGAGTTCGAAGCAGTCGCCGCGGACATTGATGAGACCAGGTTCGCATCCGAGGACGCTCTTAGTTACGTTGCGCGTCTTGCGCGTGCCAAGGCCGAAGCCGTCGCCGGAAACCTTAACGATTGCCTGGTGCTGGGCGCCGATACTGTGGTCCTGGTCGACAGCAAGATTTTGGGCCAGCCGCGCCATGATGCAGACGCGCGACGAATGTTGCAGCTTCTAAATGGTCGATGGCATGACGTATTGACGGGTGTTGCGCTGGTGCGCTCCGGCCCACTGCCTCAAGCGCTGGTCGAACATGAAACGACGCGCGTGCGTTTCGCGGAGATTTCGGCAGACGAAATTGACTGGTATGTTTCGAGCGGAGAGCCGATGGAAAAGGCCGGCGGTTATGCGATACAGGGCAGAGCCGCGCTTTTCATCGAAGAGATTCAAGGCGACTACTTCAACGTGGTAGGCTTGCCGATACGGTTGGTCTATGAAATGTCCCGCCGGATCTCTTGTAAGTAACGCAAACTGTTAGTTTGCGACACCGGCAGCAGTGCCTGGTTGCACCGAGCCTTTAGTTGACAGCTTCAGACGCAAACTAACAGTTTGCGTTACTCAAAACAAAACACTACCGCCGTCAACATTGATCGCCTGACCGTTTATCCCACGCCCTTCTTCTGTCGCTAAAAGCAAGGCCAGCGCAGCAACCTCTTGAGGCTCGACGATGCGATTCTGCGGACTCATCTTTTTGATTGACTCCATTGCCTGGTCGGCCGACAGTCCAGTTTTCTTCGTGATATTTTCGATGCCGCGCGTGGTCATGTCTGTATCGACATAACCCGGACAAATAGCGTTGACTGTTATTCCTTTAGCCGCGACCTCCAATGCCGCCGAACGCGTTAAGCCGAGCACGCCATGCTTGGAGGCCGAGTAGGCCGCGATGTAAGGAGCTCCAGTCTTCCCGGCGATGGAAGCAATATTAATGATGCGTCCCCAGCCGCGTTCAAGCATTTGCGGTAGCGCCGCACGAGTGCAGTAGAAGGTGCCGCTGAGGTTGACGGCTAGATGCCGTTCCCAGAGTTCATCATTCGTTTTTGTGAGTGGCGCGCTCTCGGCTATGCCGGCATTGTTGACCAAAATGTCGGGACCACGCCCAAATCTTTCGTTGAAGGATTTGAAAAGCCTCTCGACGCTGGCGACATCGGAAACATCGCAAACTACGGGCAGCGACCTGGTGGAAAACTTATCGGCTATTTCGCGCGCGACCTTTTCAACCTGTGCGAAACTGCGGGCAGCCACCGCTACCTGCGCGCCTTCACTGGCAAACGCCAAGGCGATAGCGCGGCCAATGCCGCGCCCGCCGCCAGTGATCAATGCAATTCTGTTTTCAAGTTTCATTGTGCTTTTGGGTTTCGAGTTCCGAGTTCGGAGTTTGGAGTTTGGAGGTATGCGGTTCGGGTTCAACGGTTAACTCGAAACTCGAAACCCGAAACTCGAAACAAGTTTTACCGTCCGGTAAACTTTGGTGGACGTTTCTCCAGAAAGGCTCGTACACCCTCGGCGCCGTCCTGCGACTCGAAACATCTCATCTGCGCTTCAGTTTCAAAACGCAGCATCGCTTCGAGTTCAGCGGCCTGGCTTATGTAAACAGCCTGCTTTGCTGCTCCCAGTGCAATCGCAGGCGAGTGGCGCAAGCGCTCAGCGAGCTTGCGAGTTTCTGCCTCCAACTGCGCGGGCTCTACAACGTAGTTGACCACTCCTAATCGCAGAGCCTCTTCCGAACTCATCGCGTCGCCGAGAAAAAACATTTCGCATGCTTTGTTTGGTGTAACCAGTCGCGGCAAAAAATAGGTGCCGCCCCAATCAGGATGTAGACCGACCTTTGCAAACGATTGGCTGAACGTGGCCGTGGTCGAGGCGATGCGCAAATCGCAGGCCAACGCGAGATTGCAACCCGCCCCTGCAGCGGGTCCGTTAACGGAAGCAATCACAGGCTTGGTCATCTGCCGAATTGCGGTAATCACCCGCCGTGCCGAGCCGAGTAAACGAGAAAACTCTTCAGCATCATGCCGCTCAATTAATTCCGCCATCGCCGCCACGTCGCCGCCCGCACAGAATGCTCGACCGGCGCCGGTGATAACGACAACATGAGCGTTGCGTTCGCTGCCGGCAGCTTCGAGAGCTTCCGCCAGGTCGCGTCTCATATGTCCAACAAGAGCATTCAGCTTCTCCGGACGATTAAGTGTGATCGTCGTGATGCCGGAGTCTTCGGTGATGTCGATGTGCTCGTACATAAAAGCAGTGAATCGTGAATAGTTAAAGCCCGTAAATCGTGAATCGTAAATCGTGAATAGTTAAAGCTGCTTCGTCCCGAATAGTGAGTTACTTGCGATAGTGAATCATGCTAAAGCTCGCGTTTCTAATCTATTTACGATTCACGATTCACGATTTACGATTCCCGATTTACCATTCACTATTTACTGTTCCAACTATTTACCCTTAAAGACTGGCTTGCGCTTTTCCACGTACGCCGCCAAACCTTCTCTTGCATCTTCTGACTGGAACAGTTGCTGTTGTAGTTCGCGCTCCAGCGCAAGCGCTGACTCGAAAGGAATCTCTGCGCCGGTCTGAACGCTGCGCTTGATTCTTCCCACGGCACCGGCGGCCTTGTTTGGCGTTGTAAACTGCGCCGCATATTCCACAACTTGCTGAGTAAATTGCTCGTGAGTGTCCGCGTCGAAAATCTGGTTAAGGAGTCCCAGTTCCAGGCCGCGCTCGAAATCAAATAGTTGCCCAGTGGCCATTAACTCAATCGCTTTCGATTTGCCAACCAGCCGTGTCAGTCGTTGTGTGCCTCCAGTGCCGGGAAGCACACCAAGGAAAACTTCCGGCAATCCCATTTTGCCCGCGTTGCGACGTGCGATGCGAATGTCGGCAGCCAGGGCGATCTCTAATCCGCCACCTACGCAATGGCCGTTGATTGCCGCGATCACCAGCTTGGGAGTTTGTTCGAGTCGAGAGAGCGTTTCATTCGCGTGCAGGCAGAAGAAGTATTTGAACGTTGGCGTGACGTTGGCGAGCATGTTGATATTTGCACCAGCGGAGAAAAACTTTTCACCATTGCCGGTGAGCACGATCACCTGGAGGCCTTCGTCCATACGCGCCTTAAGGATTGCGCTATCGAGCGCCTGCATCATTTCGTAGGTGTAGGTGTTTGCCGGGGGATCGTTCAGCGTCAGAAATGCGATCCCGTCCTGAGCACGATATTCAACCAGATCGCCGGTTGATTGTGTTTCCTGAAACTGTGTTTCAGCTTCTGCCATGCTTGAAGGTCTCCAATGCCAGGAATGCAAATCACCCGGTCGCTACGGCTCCCGGTTCTGACAAGAACTATCTATTTCATAACGAGCCGCGCCAAACGCTGAAAGGCTCAGTACCTGCCTTCGAAGCGAAGTCTAGTTCGTCTATCGGCATTCCGGCAACAAAGCCATGCAGGAACAAGCGCGTTACATTATCAACCAGTTCCAAAACTTTTAGTTTTCCCTGCGGGTCATACCAGTTATAGATCCAGTTCATCATGCCGAAGAGGGCGTAAGTCGCGACAGTTAAATCGACTTGGGAACCATCGTCCTGTTGCTGCTGAATCTCTTTGAGAATCCGGCGAGCGAGCTTTGTATATTTGTCCTTTTTGGTTGAGACGTGCGCGTGCAAGTCGCCCGCAAGCGACTCCGCTTCGTGCGATAACACCTTCATCTCGGCCATGTTCGCGGCGAAGAATGAGAGATGGTTTTCAATAAAGATGCGAAGTCTGGCAAGCGGATCATCGACTTCATGCAGACGCTCTTCCAGCCGCTCGAGCACGCGCCCGAAGCAATTGTCCTGGATGAGAAAAAGCAGTTCTTCCTTCGATTTGCAGTAGTGATAGAGTCCAGCGAGGCTAACGTTGGTTGCGCGGGAGATATCGCGCATGGTGGTGGAGTGGTAGTTCTTCTCGGCAAAAATACGCGCGGCGTTGCGGAGAATAAACTCTAATTTCTGATCGTGCTTGGTAAAGTCTTGCATAAAAGATTTGGTCTTTGGACTTAGGTCTTTGGACTTGAATCTTTAGACTCTGAAATCCTCTGACGAACACTCTCGCCTTCATGAGAAAATCAAAGACCAAAGACCCAAGACCAAAGCCCGTTTTTACAAACGGACATACTCAAACTCAAACGGCTTGCCCTTGATGCCCGTCGCCGGCGGCGCAATCCAGTTAGCAATTTTGCCCGGCTCCGTCACTGGATGCATCAAGCTGCGCACGTATTCGCGATCTTCCATCGTTGGCAGCCATTCGGACTTGCGTTGCTCAAACTCTTCCGTACTGATTAGGTTTCCTTCTACGTCAAAATTATGACCGGCGTATTCACCGACATGGCGGTGGAATCGTGTGTTCGGTAAGAAAAGCCTCGCGCCGATTCCTTCGTCTGCCAGTGTTTTGTTCCAGCGCGCCAGTCCCTTTTCGCAGTCTCTGACATACTCACCGCGCAACACTTCGTTAAGCGCGTTACGCAGGGGAACCTCGCGGTCCTTGAGCTGTGCCGCATCAACAATCCTCATCGTAAAGCTTTGCTCGGCAGCAATGTGATCCTGATATTGCTCCTGCTCGCGGTAACGTCCCTTCAGACCCGCAGCGAAAAAGTCAGCGGAGTTTGAACTGATTTCGCCACCAAACAGATCAAGCGAATAACTAAACCAAAAGTTGATGTGCCTCTGAATAATGTTCAGAGGAATGCCGCCCAATTCCCGCATGTCGTCACCTTCTTTCATCAACTGCGCGGTGCGCTTGACGACGCGATTCAAGCCGGTGTCGCCGACAAACATGTGATGGGCCTCCTCCGTCAGCATGAATTGACAGGTGCGCGCCAGCGGCTCGAAACCAGATTCAGCGAGCGCCGAAAGTTGATACTTGCCATCACGGTCGGTGAACATCGTGAAACAGAAAAAGTTGAGCCAATCATCACAGGGTTGGTTGAAGGCTTCAAGGATTCGCGGCTTATCGGGATTACCACTGCGGCGCTCGAGCAGCGCGTCGGCTTCATCGCGGCCGTCCCGTCCAAAGTAGCGATGCAGGAGGTAGACCATGGCCCAAAGGTGCCGGCCTTCTTCGACGTTTACCTGAAACAGGTTTCGTAGATCGTAAAGCGAGGGGCAGGTTTTGCCGAGCTGCCTTTGCTGCTCCACGGAAGCCGGTTCGGTATCGCCCTGGGTAACAATGATGCGGCGCAGGGAGTTGCGAAATTCGCCGGGCACTTCCTGGTAAGCAGGTTGCCCATAGTTGTCGCCAAAGCCGATCTTCGCATCCGCTTCAGCGGGCTTGAGAAAAATGCCCCAGCGATAGTCGGGCATCTTCACGAAATCGAAATTGGCCCAGCCGTCCGGTTCGACACTGATTGCAGTGCGCAGGTAAACATCCTTTTGCTGGAAGCCTTCAGGGCCCATCTCCTGCCACCAGTCGAGATAATTTGGCAGCCACTTTTCCAG
>DASWDX010000283.1:0-5950 GCA_036395055.1 Pyrinomonadaceae bacterium
GAGTTGCGACAAAAAGCTCGGGAATGGCTTGCTAAATCTGCCTTGAACCGAATACGCGAAGATCCAGAAGCAGCATAGGCGAGCAAAGCGCGCGTCTCCACTGCTTTTAAAGAAGCCGCGGTCAGCGCCCGCGGCTACAGAGATGCGGTAATCTTCATTGCTGATGCGCACCGCAACGATCAAAGGCGTTTCGTTACGCGCGCCGATGAAAAACTGACTGCGTTTCTGGAATGTGAATCGGCGATACACCCGGGCCCCGATGCTCAACTCAGCGCGCCGGCATTGCACCTCCCCACGCCGAAGGCGACTGGTTGAGTGGAGCGGCCAGCGATGGCGAGTTGAGTGGAGTGACCAGCTTGCCCGCCGCTTCTGTCGGCGGTGTGCCTGTCACGCGGGCTATGAATCCGTGGGCAATGCCGGTAGCATCGACGAAACGACCACAGATATTTCCCTGGTCATTGATTCCGTTAAGCGATGTAAAGGTGGACCCGGAATAGTCGAAAGTGAAGAAGTTGTTTGGCGGCAGAAAGAAGAGTCCATGAGTCACGCCTGAGGCGTCCGCATACCTGCCCACCACCCAGTTCCTATCGTTAAGCCCAAACAGGACTGTCCCAACAGAGCCCGGAGGATCGATCGGGAAGTGCAACGCCCCATTGGCATCCCGGAAGTAGCCGTGAAGGATTCCTGAGCCATCTATAAAGTATCCTACCGTCAAGTGCTTTGAGTTATTGATCTCGTAGGCAAAGGTCGAGGCAGCGTCCGGGACGCTAAATGACGTTAAGGTTCCGGCAACACTGACGAACGCCTGGAAGACCCCGCTGCCGTCGGGATCAAACCCGCCGGTAAAGTCGCCGGTATCGTTTATCGAAAGCAGATTGGTCTGGACCGCGCCGGGAACATCGTATTCCGTGAAGGTGCCGCCAGACAGGAAAAACGAATGAAGGGTACCATCGCTGATGACGTAGTCACCCGCTACTGTGCGTGAGTTATTGATGCCGCGTCCTTCGGTAAAACCCACGGTATCGTTAGGGTCGACGATCGGGTCGCTAAAGCTACCATCGCTGAACCGGACAAAACCGCGCGTCACCCCGGTCGAATCAATGAACTCGCCAACGATGTCGCCTCTTTCGTTAATCTTTTGCGGCAAGGTCGAATTTCCGGTCCCGGGATAATCAAAAGTCGTGATCACTTCGATAGAGCCTGAGTTCGTTGCTTGCTGAGCGAACATCCCCATCAATGGGAACACGAATAGAACTGCCAGAATGCTATTAAATATCTGTTTTGGTTTCATAATGCTAATTGCCTCGTTAATTGAATTGCCCATTGCTAAACGCGGATGTGGCAAGAGCACAATGTCCACTTCGCGAATTTCGATATGGCCACTTTGCGTGTTATCTGGTTTGGTTGGGCCCGCTTCTGGGTTGCCGGACCCGAATATGGGTCAATGAATTTCTGAAGCGTGGCAATTGCCACGCCAGCTGCCACCCCCTGCCCCGGCAGCGAGATACAAAAAAGGCGTCCATACGAATTGTCGCTCGCTTTCAGCTTGCGATGGCGAGATTCGACTGTTCTTAATTGTTGAAAAAAGGCGACAATGAACGGCTCCTCAACCAAAGCTCTTTTCTGGTGGGCGATAGTCGCACAGGTGGCAGGAGCCCAGGTGTTTTTCTGGGACGCGCTTCCTGATTACCGGGAGTTGACTGCCGGAGAACTCGTGGTGGGTACGCCTGAGGACTTTGCCTTCGCGGTGTTTGGCCTTGTGGTAATGCAATCGGCCTATTGGTATGCTCGCCGTCTTCAGCCTCAAATCCGGTTCGCTCGTCGGGTTCTATTGGGTCATGTCTTGCTCTGTGTTAGCGAGGTCAGTTTCTTTTTCGTCAGCGCGCTGGCGACGGTGGCCATGTTTGATCATTGGAAGCGATCGCAATTCGTCTTCTGGAAGTTGATGCTGCTGGCTTCTGCCGTCTTCGCCTTTTTTTGCTATAAACGTCAGCTCGCAAGTGTTGGGGACGCTCTACTGGAGGCACAACCCGAGCGTGCCGGGAAAGCAACCATCGAACCGAAAGAAACGGGCAAACCATGAAAAACCGCCGGTGGCGAGTTTTTCGTGTTTGGCAAGGTTGGAAAGTCGCCGACCGCGGCTACAGAGATGCCTTCGAGAATTCGAAATGACGCGCTGTTTCAGAATTCTCGGCACCTTTCCCACTATTCTCGTTGGATTCAATGGGTCTCGAGGAATCGAGCAATTCCATCAGACGCGCTTCATAGGAATCACACATTGGAGATTTGCCATTTTGCTGGATCCAGTCGGGATGTTGGATCCGCAGGTCGTCGTGAATCTTTTGCAGCAGGTCCGTGTAAGTGCGGATTTCTTGGGCCATAGCCATATTGACTCGGTAGAAGATCAAGTGTGCCGCGGGACAGTTCTTCCAAAGCCTCGCCGGAATAGCCGACCGGCAGCGGCGCCGTGGAGCACGCGCCAACAATACCCAAAGGGGGAGCGTCCATGTTCGGGAGCCAACTCGATCGCTTTGCGGTGCTGGCGTTGCAACAACACGGCTAGCAGTCCGCTTTGCGTAAGGGTCGGGATTGAAGTCATAACGTAGTTTTTTCTATTTTTCATAAAGGCCCGTTTTGAAATTTGACAACGCTCCGGCAGATTCCGATATGGGACTTTAGTTCTATCTCTTTCGGGGTAGGACGCAGCCTCGCACCGCTCGGTGACGCTCTGAGCGCGTGCCAGTAACCAAGTGAGACTATTTCCAAAGAAGCCACGTCCCTGCTTGCGGTGTGTACGACGCTGGGTCGACTCGATCACTTTGCGGCGCTGTTATCGCAGCAACTCGGCCAGCAGTCCGCTTTGGGGTTGGCTGCTTTAGATCCCCTCGATCTAACTGCTCGGCCCTCCCTGATGAGCTGGTTGCGTTCATTTCAATGTCGTTGCCATCGCGTTAGCCAGCGACAAAATTGCAGTGATGACGATTATTCCGAAGGCAACGAGCTCGATTAAATAATCTGGCCGTTCTCTGTAGGCGTATCGATCGCTGAAAAAGCGAGAAGCGCGAACGCGCAGCGAGTTGGTAGTTTTCAATTTAAAGTTCTCCTTTCACCATTTTCATGCAGTAAATTGACAACCATTTGGATTAGCGCGCTGCATCGCAAAGGTAACGCTGCCGTCACTTTCGTCGGCGCGATACCACACCAAAGATCGCGCTGCTTTGAGAATTCGAGCTGATCACATAATGTCAGGACATGCGTACGGTTTTATCTGTAATGCTTCTTGTCGCAGTCTTGGGATCACTTGCGAACAGCGCGCCTCTTTCAGAAGGTGATCTCAAGAATCTTCTAGCTGGAATTCGCCAGAACCGGAGTACAGAGGCCGATTTTCAGGAAGAACGAATGATTCGACTGATGAAGAAGCCGATCCTTAGCTCGGGAAAAGTTTGGTTCCAGCGACCTAACAAGTTCCGGCGCGAAGTGAAAGGCAGCTCGCCCAGCCTTACCGTGAGTGACGGCCATCAGCTCTGGATTTATTACCCCAACTTTAAGACGGCAGAGCGTTACCCACTGGGCAAAGGGTCGCCGCTCGATTCCACAGTCGCAGCGATTAATTCCTCATTGAACCTCGAGGACGTCGAAAACACTTTCCAGATCAGCGCGGCAAAGATCGATTCGCCTCAGGCGGGATACGAGCTGACACTGTTACCACGCGCGGCGTCAATGAAACGAGTCTTTCAAAAGCTTGAGCTACGAATCAACGACCAACTTCGGGTTGAACGCACCGACATGCTGTTACCTAATGGCGACAGGATCGTAACTACGTATTCGAATCAGACGCGCGGACCAGTTTCTGTGTCAATGTTCGAATTCACACCCCCAGCTGGTACCGATGTCTCGGCGCCGCTTGGGCGATGATCGCAGGTGAATGTGTGACGAGGTAAGATCTAACAAGAAAGGTAATCCACTGGCGGGGGTCGGTGGCAAGCACGCTGAAGCTGCCTCGCAACGGGGCCGTTGGCTTCATCGATTGGTTAGGCCGCGGCGGTTGCATCACTCTGCATGCGCGACTGCGTAGCGCTCGGCAATGTCGCGCAGGATCTCATAGCGGTTCAGCTCGCAGACAACGCTCAGTTCCGACGACGCGGCAACGTGCGTCAGGACGAGCGGAAAGCCGATCTTCTTCAGCATGCGGTTCGCCATCGGGTTGTCGGCCTTAGGCTCGCAGATGATGCGCTTCAGATTGAATCGCTCGTAGAAATCTAGTGCCGACAAGCAAAAGAGGCGCGCGCCGTAGCCCTTACCCCGCAGATCGGCGCGCCACAAGTGCAGGTGCATACTGCCGAAGTCGCCCAGCACGATGTCCTTGAGCGAAGAATGTCCGATGGCTTTGCCGTCGACGCACCATGCGAGTGCGAAGCTACGAAGCCGATCGAGCGGAGCGGCGATCATCGCCTCCAGTTCAGAGCGCAGCCGGGTGGCCGACGGCACCCGATCGATTGCGAGGCCCATGCGCTCGGCGTCGGCTTTGGAAAGTCGGGTAAAGTAAGCAATGTAGCCGGCTAGATCTTCGCTGGCGAGCGGGCGAACAGTCAGTCGCGGATTCTGGTTGCTCCGTGCATACTTGACCATGACGTACTTGACAATGCCGTGCGGATACACCTTGTGCTAGTAGGCGACGGTGTAGCCCAGCGATTCATACAGGTGCGGCGAGGAAGAGATTGCATCTTGCAATCTATTTCTTGTTCCATAGAGGAAATAATGCGTTAAAACGCTGTAGTCAGTGGCTTTCGGTGCCGGAGTGCTTACGAATGAATTTATGACAACTTATGCAGCTCAATGTCATCTGCCCATAGGCAACCGATGCGGCGTCCAGGTTTTTCTGCTGGCCAGCTTTCATCAACTCCTGAGCGTTGCGACGGAATTCGTTGAGGAATAGCTCGTATTCCGGCACTTGGCGTGAGTACCAGTTCGTTTTATTGCTGAGTTCCACGAGCTTCCTCGCGTTGTTCCCAACGAGCCCGTAGTCCTCCAGCGCTATCCCAACCAGCACCTGTTGCGAATAAGCCACCTTCTGCCGCATAGTTTCTTTAACGCCCGATTCCTTCTCTGCCTGAGTATAGGTTGACTTAGTGCTGGCAAAGAGGGACGCGAGAATCAATGGCGCCAGAAGAAAGGGAGGATTCAGTTGTCTACCGAGTTGCACGAGGACTTCCCGTTTAGTCCCGCGATATTAGCAAGCAACGGTAACCCCGGGCAATGAAAAAAGTGAACTCACCACTCTTTGAAATCGCCAGTGTCTTGAACGATGCGGCTTCTTGCTGAATGCCTCTGTTGTGCGTCAGTGGGATCGTTCGGTCGCGATAGAAAGAAGGTTGAAGAAGCACTGGCGTTGTAAGTTGGATCAAGCGAGGCAGAGATCCGCCTCACTTCTGCCAGGCAAACCGATTTGACTCTTGCCGCCCTGCGATATCTTCTCCGCTTAAATCATCACATCTTAAAATATCCCGCACATTATGATCCAATCCTCACGTCTTCCTTCGTTTCTCCTTTCCGCTTTGTTCGCGGTTCCCTTCGTCGCGGGACTGCTCCTGCCCGGCAGCCTTCGGGCAGCGGAGGAGAAAAAAATAGAGTTCCCCGCGACCAGCCAGCACTCGGTAGTAAAACAGCGTGTCGGGTTGACCGATGTCGAGGTGGATTATTCGCGCCCGAACAAGAACGACCGCGAGATCTTCGGCGGCTTGGTGCCTTACGGGAAGCTCTGGCGCACGGGCGCCAACGCGGTCACCAAAATTAAGTTTAGCAACGCGGTAACGCTCGGCGGCAAGGAGATCCCGGCCGGTGAGTACGCACTCTTCACGATTCCGACAGCGAACGAGTGGACCATCATCGTTTCGAAGGACGCGAAGGTGCAGAGCACGGCCGATTATAAGCAGGAGAACGATGCCGTGCG
>DASWDX010000284.1:0-10132 GCA_036395055.1 Pyrinomonadaceae bacterium
TGGTGGCGACGTGGTAGAGCTCGTCGGCGCCGCGGCATTGCTCGCCGCCAAATTCTTACCGCAGCGAATTCGCCGTGTACTCACCGCCCGCGTGCAAGTTGCACCCGGCAAGCTTGAGGATCTCAAAGATTTTCCCAAACCTCTGCTGGTGGCGCGGTTTGAACCTGAGGCAGTGAGCGGTGAGCGGTGAGCAGTGGAGCAGTGGGCAGTGACCGGTGAGCAGCAATGAGCAGTGGGCGGGTCGGAATCCTGTCCATCCTGACGAAATGGGAAATGAAAAATGAAAAATGGAAACTGTCCGAATTTTCCATTCATCATCTTTCAATTCTCATCGGTCATTGAGAGCAATTACTGTTCACCGTTCACCGCTTACTGGCCACTGCTCACCGCTCACTGCTCTCTCAAGGCTGCCAGCAATTTCTCGTGAATACCTCCGAAGCCGCCGTTGGACATAATCGCGACGACATCGCCTTCCCGAAGTTGCGGCAGCAGGTGCGCAATGATTTCGTCGGCGCCGGGAAGTGCGAACGCGGGTTTATTTTGTTTGGCAATATCCTCGATTAGTTTGTCAGTGTCGAGCGACTTCCCCTTTTCTGCAACTCTTCCGCGCTCGAAGACACTCGCAATGACTGCGTAATCAGCAGCCGAGAACGCATTAGCATAATCATCCTGAAAAACTGCCAAACGCGATGACCACGACCTCGGCTCAAACACCGCAATCAAACGTCGTTCACGATAGCGATTGCGCAACGCGCGTAGCGTTTCGCGGACCGCCGTTGGGTGGTGCGCGAAATCATCGATGACGATCACACCATGTTCTTCGCCACGGATCTCGGCGCGGCGACGAACATTCTTGAAAGTTCTGAGCGCATCAGCAATAGCATCGCGGTCAATGCCCCAGGTATCGGCGGCGATGATCACAGCCAGGCAATTAAGCAGATTGAATTCCCCGATGAGGGATGTTTCAAATGTTTTCCAGTGCTTCCCCTCGCGCGTAACGGTAAACGTGCTCAAGTCGCCGGTGAAGTCCATCTCGCAAATGCGCCACTTCGCATCTTCGCTGGTACCGAAAGTTTCGAGATGCGTAAAGAGTCTCTGGCCCAAGGAAGCCACAACCTCGCGAACATTCGCGCTGTCCCAACCGGCAATTAAACAGCCGTTGCCAGGAACAAGATTCATAAACCGGCGAAACGCCAGTTTTACCGCCGCGAGATCGCTATAAATATCAGCATGGTCAAATTCGATATTGTTTACAATCGCGATCTCCGGCAGATAGTGCATAAACTTGGGACCCTTATCGAAATAGGCAGTGTCATACTCGTCGCCTTCGATGATGAAGTACTCACTGTTTCTAACGCGAAAACTAACGCCGAAGTTTTGCGCCACGCCGCCAATCAGGAAAGTCGGGTTCAGACCACCCTGATCCAGCAGCCAGGCAGCGATACCTGTAGTTGTAGTCTTACCGTGTGTGCCGGCAACAACGAGCGAGCGGCGGCCGCGAATGAATTCTTCTTTTACGACTTCAGCCTGCGAGCGATATAGCAGCTTGCGATTGAGCGCCGTTTCAACCTCGGCATTCCCTCGCGGAATGGCATTGCCGACGATCACGCAATCGGGTGTTGGCTCAAGATGTTCAGATCGGTAACCCTGCTTCACTTCAATGCCCAGCGATGCGAGCATCGTAGACATCGGCGGATAAACATTTTCATCGGAACCAGTGATGTGATGTCCGCGTGCTTGCAGCATTCCTGCAAGCGCGGCCATCGCTGTGCCGCAGATTCCAATAAGGTGATAGTGCATTTGTGGTTGGAAATTTCGGAGAAGGTTTAATGATGCGAGAGGTCTTCCGGGCGAGGTCATCGCCTTAGCGAACCCTGCCACTCCCTTGCGCTTTCGGGGTTGACTCTTTCGGCTCGCTGCTTTTAACCCGACTTCTCTCATACCATTCAATGGTGCGCTTTAAGCCTTCTTCGAAGGACGTCTGCGCGCGGAACCCAAACTTTTCAAATGCCCGCGAGACGTCAAGCCGGCGCCGGGGCTGGCCATCAGGCTTGTCAATCTGCCAGCGAATCTCGCCCTCAAAGCGAGTTAGGCGCGCGATCAGATTCAGCAGCTCGGAAATCTTGATTTCGTTACCTGTACCTATGTTTACGGGCTCGCTCTCGTTATAAATCGCGGCCGCATTCACCACTGCTTCGGCGCAATCCGCAACATAAAGAAATTCACGCGAAGCATTTCCAGTTCCCCAAGCCTCGACAAATTTCGCGCCGCTCTCCCTGGCTTCGACACATTTACGAATCAGCGCTGGAATCACATGCGATGATTCAGGGTCGCAGTTGTCTCCCGGTCCATAAAGGTTCGCCGGCAAAAGGAAAATTGAATTGAAGTTGTACTGCTGCCGATATCCTTGCGACTGCACCAGCATCATTTTCTTGGCTAAACCGTAAGGAGCATTCGCTTTTTCCGGGTAACCATTCCAAAGCTCGTCTTCGCGAAAAGGTGTCGACGTGAATTTGGGATAAGCGCAAACGGTGCCGAGGGCCACAAATTTTTGTACCTCATGCAGGCGCGCCTGTTCAATAAGCTGAGTGCCCATCATTAAGTTGTCGTAAAAAAACTTTCCGGGGTTCTTTTGATTTGCGCCGATGCCGCCAACCACCGCCGCCAGATGGATAACCAGATCCGGACGCGTTGCCGAAAGTAAGCGCACAACGTCGGAGGCCTCAACCAGGTTGTATTCGCGGTGGCTGGGAACGAGAACTTCCAGGCCGCGAAACTGCTGCAAGCGCTTCACGATGTAGCGGCTGAGAAAACCGGAGCCGCCGGTGACGACCACTCGTTTGTAGGGAAAACTTTCGCTCAATTCGGCCATAAACAGTGTTCTCAGTTAACGCTCCATGAGGAGAATTAGACCTAGTGCTTTCGTCATCCCGTCCTCAAGCAGCTCAGTTTCAAAAACTCACATCGATGCTAGTTACCTTAGTTGCAATGATAGCATCAAGGGTCATTTCTCTCTCACCGCGCGTTTCAGCTCAAGCCAGTACATTTCCTGAGTGATTGTTACGTCCTGAGTCGGCAGGCGGCGCAGATTACGCCACACGCGTTGCGCCGTCATGACGGCACAGCCGGCCAGCAGGTTGGCGATCACCTGCCGGCGTGACAGACAGCGTCGCTGAAATTCAAAAGATGAATTGAGTTTCACCCGCAATTTCTCCTGGCTGTCCCAGCGTAGGAGTGAAAACTGTCCGCCATGGTGAACTACGGCCGCGGCGGGCTCGAACATTAACAGCCATCCTGCTCGCGTGATGCGGAGACACCACTCGTCGTCCTCGCCATACATGTGGAAACGTTCGTCCAGACCGCCGACCTGATCGATCATCGCGCGCCTGGCCAGAACCGCAGCTCCGAAAAGCATGGGCACCGCCCGACGCGTCGTGTGATCCCAATGCCCGCCGAGCAACAACTCGCCGCGCAGACGCCGCGGGATCAGCCGCCATAGACCAACTCCTGAAACAACGATTTCCCATGCCGTGGGCGGATTGCGCCAGACGCTGTGCTGCAAAGAGCCGTCAGTGTTGAGTAGTCGCGGGCCGCAAGCACCGATGCGTTCGTCGGAGTTGAGGCAAGCTATTAGGGTGTCAATCGCCCCCGGGGTTACTTCCGTGTCCGGATTGAGCAAAAAGAGCATAGGCGCCCGGCTGAAAGCAATGGCCTGGTTGTTGGCTTTGCTGAAACCGGCGTTATCGAGATTCTCTATCACGTGCACGGCAATCCCGGGCAGCAGTGCGGCGACTTCGGCTGAGCGCAGCCAGGCGACGCTGTCATCGGAGGATGCGTTATCCACGACCACGACGTCATAGGCAACAGAAGGCGGCGCCTGGGCGATGCTTCTGAAGCAGCTTCGCAACAGCTCGCCGCCGTTCCAATTGACGATAATGATGGATAACTCAACTCCCACTTCCCGATCCTTTGCCTGAATCTAGACAACCCGCGCCATAATCACCGGACGTCTTAAACTGCGCTTGACCTATCGCTCCAGTCTTAAGATCTGCGGCAGAGCGGCTGCGCATTGTTGCAGAAACAATCCTCTGAAGTAAACCAAAGGCACGGCCAGGTTTTATCACTTTATTATTGCGCTTGCGGTTTGGCATCACGCTTGACCTCGCCCCAAAATCCCATAGAATGATCGTCCATATGCGTTCAGTAGCGAGACGAACCCTCGAGGATGGCTTCCTGTTTCGCTCTGACAGCCTGTGACTAACGACCCAAACAAGGAAAGCCGTCTGCACCTGGCTTGTACTAGGACCAAGTATGCAACCACCTCAAGGATCCTTTACGAGTTTCCTCAAACGACTTCTTCTAAGGAAACCCATCAAGCATCCACGTTTCCAGCGCCTTTGGAGTCGATTGCATACTATAACAATCTTCGGCATGAACTACGGTGGCGGCGGCTTGATTGAAAGCAGCGGGGAAATATGGGTCCTATCCCAAATTGTAAGTAAGGCCTGTAAGGACAACCCCTCGCCCGTTCTGTTTGACGTTGGCGCTAACGTCGGTGACTACTCGCTGTGCCTCAGGGACCATATGCCAGCGGCGAGAATATATGCATTCGAGCCTGCCGAATCTGTCTACCAGGAACTTGTAAGCCGTATTGACGGGGCCGGCGCGGACCAAATCAAGCCATACAAAGTGGGCTTTTCTGATTCGGAGAAACTGGTGAAGCTATACTCTTACACCGTCGAAGGGCACGACGCTTCAGTCTTGTCTTCGATTGATCAACGGCTGCCGACCCAAGTCCTTGACGTCAGGACTCACCGCAGCGATGAGATTGAGGTCCAGACTGTCGACGGTTTCTGCGCAGCGCACGGGATTGACCGCATTGATTTTTTGAAGCTGGATGTTGAAGGACACGAACTGTCAGTGTTGCGCGGGGCCCAACGGATGTTGACGGCTGGCTTGATCTCAATGATTCAGTTCGAATTCGGTCCGGCCAATATTTATTCTCGCACCTACTTCTTCGATTTTTGGTCGCTGCTGTCCGGGATGTATGACATCTTCCGGATAGTTCCGCAGGGCATCGCGCCGATTTATTGTTACGGGGAACACCATGAAATATTTTTGACGACGAATTACCTGGCCTTAAAAAAACGAGACTTACAAATCCCTGCATCGCGCAAGCTGTAACAATGAGTCTTCATACCTCGCCACCCACGGAAGAGATCGTGCTTCGTCCTGAAGGCATTTCGATACGAAAGTTGCCGGTTAATCTTAACCCCGACGATCTAAGCTTATTCAGTCACGAACTGGAGCGGGTGATTCCGCAAACCAAACTGCTCAAACTCCATAACGTGGGAGTAAGCGCTGAAGGCATACTCTTTAAGAGAGGGAAAATGCTGCCGGAATCTTTTGCCTTTCCAACGAACCGGGACAACTGGAAGCGAAGAAGTGTATTGAAATTCGTGCTCAGCAACTACCTCTTAAGAAGACGCAGACGGTTTGAGCAAGAGAGCACCTGGGTGATTGATGATTGGAGTCATGGATATTTCCACTGGCTCGCGGATGTGCTCCCGAGATTATTCACGATTAGGGAGCGCTTGAAAGATTTGGTTCTGCTTCTTCCTCACAAATACAAAGAGTTGGAATTCGTGCAAGCATCGCTGAAGCCCTTCATCATCGGGAGCGTAGAGTACATCGACGCGAGCGAAGTCCTCTTCTGCAAGAAACTCATTGTGCCGTTGCAGACGGCGCCGTCGGGACATTACAACGAGGAGCTGATCCGGGAGGCGAGAAACCTTCTGGTCGAATTCTACGCGACCGGGCCGCGCGATACATCCGGCGATAGGGTTTATATCAGCCGCAGTCTGGCGCCGAAGCGCAGGATTTCCAACGAAGAGGAGGTGATTGAAGTTTTGCGGCAGTTTAACTTTTGCGTACTCCATGCCGAGGATTACTCATTGGCACAGCAGGTGAGGATCGCTTCTAGGGCCAGCTACCTGGTTTCCAATCACGGCGCAGGTTTGACGAACATGCTATTTATGAGCCCGGGCACCAGTGTGCTCGAGCTGCGTCATGCTAGCGACCGCATCAATAACTGCTACTTCACACTCGCCTCCGCGCTAAATCTCAATTACTTCTACCAGAGTTGCGAGCCTGAAGGCCGTGTTGAAGATCCACACACCGCTGACCTGAAGGTGGACTCCCGCGCGCTCCGAGCGAATATCGAATCAATGCTGGCGTCCTGAGAACAGTTCAAGAATTGTTTCAGGTGGAAGGATTTTCCCTGCCTTGATACAGCAGGTCTTTCGCGGCGCTGAAAACACCGTGTGAATAACGATGGTAGCGCCCGGTCAACAATTCCCTGACTACATATATGAAGCGCGGGAGTGGGTGCTCAGGTAACTTTGCGCGCGTGCGCAAATGAGTCAGTCTGGCCGCCAGCCTGGAGAGGGCGTCTTCGCTTTTGTAAACGTCCCGGCGCTCCGATAAACGTTGCTGGGCCTGTGTCCCGATCTCGATCATCTCCTGGTAGGAATTTTTGCGTTGTAGTGCGTCCTTAACGGCGCCCAGTCCAGACGCGCTCTGCTCCGCTTTCCTCTCTTTGGCGCCGATCTGCTGGTGATCGTGTTGCCGGTATTTAATGAGTGGCTCTTCGATGAACGACACGTCGGCCACCGAAGCAATCATCAGGGCGATCCAACCGTCGTGAATTAATGCGACCTGAGTCGGAATGTCGAGCACGAGGTCCTTAAAAGCAGCACGAAAAGCCATAGTCGCTCCGGTTACGGTCCAACCGGGTAAGAGCACATCGAGCACGCGCCCGGTACGCACGAGCCGCCGGTGAGTATTGTCGAAACCGACGCTTTCCCAAAGACGATATCCGAGCGGCCGCAACTTTTCGTCTACCACCTCAGCGTCGCTAAAAACCAATCCCACAGATGGCTTACGAATAAAGCAGCTTTCGATCGCTCGCAATTTTTCTGGCAGCCAGACGTCGTCCTGATCTGAAAGCACAATCACATCGCCTTCACAAAAGGCAATTGAGCGTTCGAAAGTCTTTGTTGAGCCGAGATTCCGTTCGTTGACGTGAAGGCGAACCGAGAAAAGCGTCGAGGCAGCAAAGGCGGTGACAATTTCACGGGTCGTGTCGGCCGAGTCGTCATCACACACTACTAGCTCATCAGGCGGGCGCGTTTGCGTGGCAATGCTATCGAGTTGCTCTCGCAGGTAGCGCGCTCCGTTGTAGGTACTCATTGCCACTGAGATCTTCATCAGCGTGAAACCTGTGCTCCCGTACCGGATGCAGCTAGCTAACATTGCCCAGATTGCCGAGTTAGCGGCTAACCTGGTATCGACTTTATCGAAATGGCCTCAACTTATGACGTTTAGGCAGCTCAAGCTCAGGCGCTGCCGCCGTCAAGCGACCGGGGCCGATCCGCCGAGCGGCTGGTTGCAGCCAGATCGGATTCAACCATCTCATCTACCAGTTGCTTGAACGTCAAACTCTGTTCCCAGCCGAGCACTCCTTTTGCCTTTGCGGCATCGCCTCTAAGCAGATCTACCTCCGCCGGGCGATAGAATTGTTCGTCTGTCTTCACATACTTCTGGTAGTCGAGTCCAACTTTATCAAAAGCCCGCTCGCAAAACTCACGCACAGTATGTGTCTCGCCCGTGGCTACGACGTAGTCGTCTGCCTCGGGTTGTTGCAACATCAGGTGCATTGCCCGCACGTAGTCACCCGCGTAGCCCCAGTCGCGCTTAGCATCCAGATTGCCGAGGCGCAGCTCGGTGGCCAGTCCCAGTTTGATGCGCGCCACAGTCGAAGTAATTTTGCGCGTCACAAACTCGTAGCCCCGGCGCGGCGACTCATGGTTGAAAAGAATCCCACTCACGCAATACATGCCATAAGCCTCGCGGTAGTTGCGGGTGAGATCGAAACCGGCGACTTTGCTGATGCCGTAAGGTGAGCGCGGGTGGAAGGGTGTCTCCTCGTTCTGCGGAGCCTCGCGCACCTTGCCAAACATCTCCGAAGAACCGGCGAAATAGAAGCGGCATTTTGGCTGCAACTCACGCAGCGCTGCGAGCATATAGTGGGTGCCGTTGATGTTTGTGTTCATCGTCGAGAAGCCGTCGGCAAACGATTCGGCCACAAAGCTCTGCGCGGCGAGGTGATAACACTCGTCGAAGTTGTTCTTGGCCAGAACATGAAAGATCGAGGGATAGCTTTCGAGACTCGCGGGGTGCAGCTTTATTTGATCGATAACGTGCTCAAGGCGTGTGAATCGTCGCGTTGGGTCTTCGAGGGCGACGCGCCGAACCAGCCCGTGTACTTCATAGCCGAGCCCAAGCAAATGCTCGGTCAGGTAACTTCCATCCTGGCCAGTGATGCCGGTAATTAAGACTTTTTTCATAGACTAAAATCGGGGTATTTTTGATCTCTTTCGATAAGAATTCGCGCGCCAATATCTGGCCAATCAATATTAAAGGCGGGATCGTTCCAACGAAACCCGCGACCGCTTTCGGGCACGTAGACCGACGATACCATGTAGAAAACCTCGGTGTCGTCAACCAGCGTTTGGAAACCATGGCCGCAGTCGGCAGGCAAGTACATCATAGACCGATTTTCAGCCGACAGCTCCACGCCGGTCCATTGTTTGAACGTAGGTGAATTGGGACGCAAGTCCACGACTACATCAAACACTGCCCCCTTTGTGCAGCGTACCAGTTTGGCCTGGCCGTAGGGCGCAGCCTGATAATGCATTCCGCGGAGTGTGCCGCGGTTCTTGCTGTAGGAAATATTGTTCTCAACGAAGTCGCTTGCCATTCCCCGCGCGGCGAATTCCCGGGCCGAGAAGGAAGGGGCAAAAAATCCTCGCTCATCTTCAAAGCGGCGGGGTTCGATGAGATACACGCCTGCAAGTTTGGTTTCAGTAAGAATCATGGGTCGCTTGTGTAGTTGTGCAAATTTTTTAGCAGTCAGCAGGTTGCGCTCTGGTTGTCAAATCAAATGCGTTGTCTAATTTGCTTGAGTCGGTCTTCGATTTTCTTACCGATGGCCTCGGGCGAAAAGTTTAGACTGATTGTTTCCTGCGCCGCTCTGCCAATTCTTCTCGCACCTTCCGGCTCCCGGGCCAATCTCTTCATCCAGGAAGTAGCCTGCTCCACATCCGGTTCGGCCCAGTACTGACCAGCCTTGTAAGGACCGTAGTCTTTATCGAGTCTCACAAGCTTATAATCGATCCCAATGCAATTGTCTGCCGTCATGTAATCTGTATTGCCGGACCAATTCGTAAGGATGACGGGTTTGCCCAGGCTCATTGCCTCGGCCGGGATTAGACCGAAACCTTCTGAACGATGCAGTGAGACAAGGCAATCAATGCAAGCCAGAAGCGAATCGATTTCTTCACGCGCCATCATTCGATTCAATACATAGATATTTTTATAACCGGAAATCTCTTCCCGTATTTCGTGTAATTGTGGTCTGCGGTCTTCCAGCCCGGTAACTTTTAAGACGAGCGCGACACTTGGGTCTTCACTTGCAAACGCGTGCTTGAAAGCCCGAATGACGCCAACAGGATTTTTCCTTTCCAGGAAGCTATTCGCGTCGCACATCATCAAGAACAGAAAGCGCCCTGCCGGCAGATTAAAATATGACCGGGAAAAACCGGCGCTGCGGCGCGAAACAATTGGAGGAGGAATATGAATCACCGGCACCGGAGACTTGGCTGAAAAAGCATCCTGCGTGAAACGTGAGCTTGCCCAAACTTCATTTACCAATGAGAATGCCGTTGACCAATCATCAGGAATTTCAGGCAATTCCCAGAACCAGTAACCAATCACATAACGCTTGGCAAATATCTCTTTCGGCAATAGCAGCCGGGCATTAACGATATTGTCTGGATTAACAGCCAACACCGTTACGTCATAGTGATCCTTCACTTTTTCTTTATGAATCCACGAGGTGTCGCTATGGCGAGCCGGGTTTAAATACTCAAAATTTATGATGTTGAAGGGAATCGCCGCGGATTCAAGCGAGGCTGCGATTCCGCGTGCGGCTTCGCCCAGACCCATCTCAGCCCGAACATAACCAGCCAGGTTGACACCAGGGGCGATGTTCCTGGATTGGGGAGATACT
>DASWDX010000285.1:0-12808 GCA_036395055.1 Pyrinomonadaceae bacterium
TCGTCGTCAATGATCGCGACGAGTTCAGGTATCTCAGCACAGCCGGGCACCTTGTAATCGCCAAACCCGGGGTTGAGTTGGATGCCAAGATCGGCGTCCATAACGCGTCCCTCCCAGAGAGCCATGCCGAGCGATTGAATCATGCCGCCATTGATTTGGCTTTCCGTCGTCAGTCGGTTAAGCGGCAGTCCGATGTCCTGCACATGAACCATCTTAATTGGGCGAACCTGTCCGGTTTCGACATCGACTTCAACTTCAGCAAAGCACACACCATGAACACCACTTGCCGCAAGATCCGCCCGCCATTCACCGTGAGCAGTAATGCCCACGGAAGGTAGCGCAGCGGAGGCCTGTCGCCACGAAAGCGATTTTCCTCCCCCGGTAACCTGGCCGTTTGCAAAGTTAATTTCTTCCAGCTTTACGCTTCCCAGCAATGGCGCGAGTCGTTCAGCCATCGCCATACGAGCCTTGTTGGCAGCAACCTTAACTGCTGGGGCGAGAGAAGCAGAAGTGGTTGAACCACCGGATGCATTGGCTGCGCCGAGCGTTGAATTGCCTATCTTTTCAACTATGTCTTTGGGTTGTAGTCCTAACTCTTCAGCCACAATCGCGCGCGTATAAGTGCGTGTACCCGTTCCGAGATCCTGTGTGCCTACGGCGACCAGCACAGAACCATCGCGCGCGATGGTTACGGCAACTTTGCACTGCGGTCCACCGCCGCCACCCCAGGTGCCGATGCCGCAGCCCATGCCGCGCTTCAACGGACCATTTCCGCTTCCCGGCGTCTTGTTTCGCTTGTCCCATCCAATTTCGTTTGCGCCCCGATCCAGTTGCCGGTGATAGACCTTGTCAGTCAGATTCTTTTTGCGAAACTCCACCGGGTCCATCCCGATCTTATAGGCCAAATCGTCCATTAAACACTCGATGGCAAAACTGGCCTGCGGGTGGCCCGGCGCACGCATGGCTCGCGAGGAGTCCTCATTTGTATGAATTGCGAAGCGCTCACGGTACCTATTGGCTGCGGTATAGATGTAAGGTTGGCCTGCCTGAGAGCCATCGCCGAGTCCGCCGAGTTGATACTGTAAGGCGTGAAATGCGACGAGACTGCCATCTCTGTTTACGCCGGCCTTAAACTTTTGCCACGAGCCTGAACGATTTCCCGCGAGAAGAAACTCATCCTGACGAGTCAGCATCAGTTTTACGGGCGCCTTAGCTTGTTTAGATAGTCGACACGCAAGTGCTCCCTCAATTCCTATACCAAATTTAGACCCAAAACCGCCGCCCATGTGCTCGACGATAGACGTGACGTTGCTCTCGTTCAGGCCGAGTTCCCTGGCCGCATCGCCGGGAATCGTAAAGGTGCCCTGCGTTGAAGCGTAAACAGTTGCCGTGTCGCCGCCGCGGTAATCAACCACGTGACCGTGTGTCTCAAGACACGAATGGTGAATAATGGGCGTTCGGTATTCAGCTTCCAAAACTACATCACATTTGTCCCATGCTGCTGCAACCTTCGATGCATCGCCCTGGCTGTCCCGCGGTTCGAGGTTGCCCTCTGGATAAACTTTAGGCGCCCCCGCTTTCATCGCGTCGTCGGCACGCACGACATGTGGCAGGACCTCATAATCGACCTTGATCGCGCGAATCGCATCCGCTGCAATTTCAGGCGTGTCTGCGGCGACTGCCGCGACTGGCTCACCGGCGAAATTGACGGTCGTGTCTCGCGGCCCTGGAGATTTAGTAGCGGAGATATCCTGCGCGGGCTTGTCAGTAATGCTAACGACGGCCTTAACTCCGGTGATGCGTTGCGCGGCTGTCACATCAATTTTCAGTACCCGCGCGTGAGCATGTGGTGATCGAAGCACGCGACCGTAAAGCATGCCGGGCAGGCGCTTGTCGTAAGTATATTCCGCGTTTCCTGAGACTTTGAGTGGCCCATCCACGCGCGTGAGATGATGATTGAGAAGCGCATGCTTATCGTTTGGTCCCCACCCGGGGCCACCTTCATCCTCAATTTCGATCTCGACCATCGTCTCGACCCCATTAACGACTCTTGGAACCTTGATCTTCTTTTTCTTCTTAACAGGTGCCTCTTGCATAAACGCTCCTTAGCCAGGACATCAGGAGATGTGATCGCTTAATCGCGACCGGTTTGAGCTTTGGCTGCCGTCAGTGCAGCCTCAAACACTCGCGGATAGGTGCCGCAACGACAGAAGTTTCCTTTACATGATTCGCGAATGTCTTCAAGAGTCGGGTTGGGATTTTTCTTTAGGTAAGCCGAAATCGTTGTCACGAAGCCCGGTGTGCAGAATCCACACATCAAAGCGTCTTTATCGACGAAAGCATTTTGCACGTGGTTAGGCTTTTCAGCCGATCCCAACCCTTCCACTGTGGTGACCTCTTTGCCCACAGCATCAACCGCCAGTACCAGACAGGAATAGACTGGTTTGTTATCCAACAAGACTGTGCAAGCGCCGCACGTTCCCATATCACAAACCAACTTGGGGCCGGTGAAGGCCGGATCTACATGATTGCGTAAAGCATTCAAAAGCGTCGTTCGAGGTTCAACCTTGACACTGCGCTTTTGTCCATTGATCTGCAGGACGATCTCAATGGTCCCCGCAACAGAACGTGCCTGCCTATTTGCCTGCGACTCGGCAGCTTGCGCGTCAGCTAATAAATGATCGGCTAATGCGGCTCCAGCGCCGGCGATCCCTACACCTTTGAGGAATCGGCGCCGACTCGCGTCATATGAGCCGCTACCGGCATCGACCTTTTCCTTATCTTCGCCAGAGTCGTCCGTCATGATTTCTCCATGGTCTTTGAAGTTTTGATCGGCCGGAGAGAGAGGCTTTGAAACAAGCAATAACTCCGAGTAGTCTCGTGGCAGTGCTGCATTAGCTCTCCTCTTTATCTATCTGCCTAAATAAACTCGATTGTACGAATGCGCGCAATATGAACAACGCAGAATTTCCTGTCAAGTATTTTATCAAAGCAGTAGCTTCAACTGTTTTTCGACGCGCAATCCAACGTAAGCCAGAATGGAGCAACCTAGTCGGTTTCCCACGTGGTTGGATCGATCTCGCTAGCTTCAGTAGCCCGTCGGAAAAATGCGTTGACAGTGTTAACTCCCAGCCGCTAGTATCCGATTTTGTCCTAAGCTGGGTCAAATTCGAAAGAGAAATAAGAAACGTCTGATCGCCTCGTTCGGCCCTATGCGTCGAAGTATTTGTTCAGAGCTTTCTTAACTGTATCTGCGCGGGAGGCGGTGTACCTTCTCCTGACAAGCGGAGTAACCACATGATGATTAGGCGGCGGAACTCGCTTTCATCTTTTCTCAGTGTTTTACTAATCATTCAATTCACAGCGGCCTATTCTGCTGCCGGCCAGGCGCCCGCGATAGCTCGTGGAAACAGCGGCGCCGTTACTAATTCGCAGCGATCAAAAAACAAAATCGCCCCTTCAATTGACTGGTCGGTCGCAATGGTCGAGTCTACGATGAAGCGTTTCCCCACACCGCAGGATCTCGGTACGTGGGGCTATGCAAAGTCGCTGTATCTCTACGGTCAGTATTTGGTCTGGAAGAGAACCGGAGACAAAAGATATCTCCAATACATTAGAGACTGGGTCGATTATCATATCGACAACGAAGGAAATGTTTTTAACACCGACAAGGATGGCAAGGTCACACCCATAGCCTTTACAAATCTCGACAGCATGCTTCCGGGAAATTTATTACTGCTCCTGCATAAGGAAACTCTGGAGGCGAAGTATAAGCTTGCGGCTGATAGGATTCGAAAAAAGTTCGACACATATAAGAGAACTAACGACGGTGGGTTTTGGCATGCGGAAAGCAAGAATCGCGAGTGGCAGTTGTGGGGAGACGGCGTGTTCATGTCGATGCCTTTTCTCGCCCGATATGGCAAGTTGTTTGACGACGCTGCTTATGCCAACGATGAAGCAACGAAACAGTTGGTCATCTATGCAGGGCATTTGAATGATCCAAAAACAGGTCTGATGTTTCACGCTTACGATGAGAGCGGCGCATCGACGTGGGCCGATCCGGTAACTCATCATTCAGCGGAATTCTGGTGTCGTGCGATGGGGTGGTTCGGGATGACACTGATTGAGGTGCTGGAGATACTGCCCAGGAACCACCCACTCCGTTCTCAATTGATTTCACAGGTGAGGCAACTCGTCGACGCGTGGTCAAGATTTCAGGATCACAAAACCGGGTTGTGGTATCAGGTCGTGGACAAGGGCAGCTTGCCGGATAACTGGCTCGAGACATCAAGCTCGAGCATGTATAGCTATGTAACCTCGATGGCAATAAGACGAGGATACGTTGGCAGGCGCTATCAGGAAACCGCTCGGCGAGGATATCAGGGGGTGCTTTCAAAAATCTCCCTCGGCCCTGATGGCCTAACGAACATAACTGATATTTGTGAAGGAACGAATGTCGCAGACCTGGCTTATTATTTTGCCAGAAAACGCAACACAAACGACTTTCATGGCCTTGGAGCATTTCTCATCATGAACGAACATATGATGACGGTAAGTGCACACCGGAAGATCCAACCTGTTCTATAAGCAGTGAACGGCAAGAGGTCCACTTCGCATCAGGAAAGGCCGAAGCTATGTTTCGATTCCTCGGAAAAATGTTCTTCGTCGCGATTGTTCTGTTCGTCGGCGCAAATGCGGGTGCGGCTGCATCGAGAATAAAAGTCATAAAGCTGGCGGTGACAAATCCGACCAGTGAAGATCGGCCTGCGGAAGATATCGTGCTCAGCGTGGCTGATATGAAACGCGTCGCCCCGGACTTCAGAGCAGGTGACACAATTGTCACGACCAGCAATGCCGCCACGCTCGCGGAAGACGCGCACACGCTCGAGACCATAGAGTTACCCTCGCAGGCTGATGATCTTGACGGTGACCGCAAGCTGGATGAACTTGCTTTCCAGATCGACCTGTCGCCGAGGCAAACTCGGATCGTGACGATCGCATACGGTGACCCCGTAGCCATTGCGAGATTACGTAGTGACTATTCGCCACAAACATACGCGAAATTTACAATGAGGTTCGACGGCTTGGCGTGGGAATCAAATATCAACGCCTGGCGAATTTACTTCGACAAACGTAATGCGATTGACTTGTTCGGTAAGCGCCGACCCGGGCTCTACCTCGAGCTGTTTGGCCAGCCTGAGTATATCTATCACGAAGAGTCGCCGTTTGGTCGCGACATTTACAAGATCGGCGACGCGTTAGGAATTGGCGCGGTGGGTGTGTTTGCTGATGGCAAAGTCGTGAAAGTTGCGGAGGTGTCTGATCGTTCCTGGAGCATCATTAGCACCGGCCCAGTGCGCGCGATTGTCGATGTCGGATACAAAGGTTGGAACGTGAACGGTCGCCTGGTGGATCTTACGAGTCGCATGACGATGTGGGCGGGCGAACGCGGATTTGAACATCGCATAGCGTCAAAGAATGGGGAAGGTCTCACCTTCGTTACTGGGTTACCGCGCAAACCGGGACTGAGCCAGATAACTTCTGCCGACATTGGCGGCATTTCTCGCATCGTGGGCACGTGGGGGCATCAGGTATTGATGACCGGCGCTACCGCGACGGAGTCTCTGCCAAATCAGAACCTTGGGTTGGTTCTCTTGCTTCCTGCCGAAACGTCACCTCCAAACGCGCTGCTTTCGTCAAACGCTGATAACGTCCTGACTTCGGTGTCGTTAAAGGACGGTGAAGCGCGCTGGTATGTCTCCGCCGCCTGGGATCAGGAAGGCAGCGACGCAATGGTCAACACTGTCGGCAACGCTAAGGAGAAAAATAACAATGGCACGATAGTGTTTCCTTCGACAGCGATAACCACTCGCGAGAGTTTCGTCGGCTACGTTAGGCAGATTGCGACGCGACGATTACAGCCCGCGCGCATCAGCATCCTCTCGAAAGTAGCTGAGCCTCAGGCTGCTCCGCAAGACACCCTTGCACCGGCCGTTCATAAAACTTATGCGCAAGCGATCCAGCTAATGCGTGAGGCCGCCGAGCGCACTGCTCGCAAATGGGAGCCGGTCATAAATGCAGCGAAGCCTGAAGAGATCAAGTTTACTTCAGGCCCGCCAGGCTTCTTTACAGTGGGCGATGAACAGACAGGCGAGTGGGATGAGCAAAAAGGTTTCTACTGGACAGGCGGCTTCTGGACCGGAGAACTATGGAGACTCTACGCGCGCACGAACGACGAACGTTATCGTCGTTGGGCCGAGCTTTGGCACTCGCGATTGCTTGGTAAAGAATTCAACGTGCATCATGACACCGGCTTTCTGAACTTCTACACTTCCGCATACGCTTACGAGCTCACCAAAGATCCCAAATATCGTGAAAGCGGCTTGCGGGCTGCGGAAAGGCTGAAGCAGCTGTACAACCCTACCACGGAGCTGGTGGCATCGTGGGAAGTCAACGGCGACGACACCATCATCGATACCATGATGAATCTACAAATCTGGTGGTGGGCATCGCGGCTTACCGGCGACAAACAGTGGCGTGAGATGGGAGTAAAGCACGCACTCAAATCCGCAGAGTTACTCGTCCGCAACGATGGCTCGGTGATTCAGTCAGTTCACTACAACCCGGGCGACAATCGCCAGACATTTTCTCCAACCCGTGGCAACTTTAAAGTGTCTAATAATACGAAACCCGGCGCATGGGTCTACAGCCACACGCATCAGGGATTTGCTGCCGATACAACCTGGTCGCGCGGCGCAGCCTGGGCGCTGTTCGGGTTCACCACTGCTTACGCCGACACCAAAGATGCGCGCTTACTAAGAACAGCAGAGAAAGTGGCTGGGTTTGTTCTGGAACGACTCCCAGAAGATGGAGTTCCCTGGTACGACTTCGCAGACGAGGGCATACATTTTCGCATTCGAGACAGTTCTGCAGCGGCCCTGATAGCCGGGGCGTTATTGCGCCTGTCAGAGCTAAGTTCGGATCCTCACCGTGCTTCGCTCTACCGGCGCGAAGGTGAACGGATTACGCAATCCCTCATTGACCGGTACCTAACTCCTGTGGCTGCGAACGATTCCACGCCCCCGGGCGTTTTGCGACACGGCTCCAGCACGCGGCCGAACGACGGCATGACGATCTATGGTGACTACTATTTGCTGGAGACATTGCTGTGGCTGGAAGCACATCCTTTGAAGGAGCCGCGTAGCGCCGCAGTGAACCAGGATTAGTGGCAACCCGAAGGAAGCTGACCGCCAGAACTGAGAGCCGCTCTAACGCAATCCTATCCCAATTATCTTCTATTTGTGGTTCACGATTTCTCATCGGAGCGGGCAAACTGGTCAACCAATTTCCATAGAAAACGGCCCTATCTGCAGGAGAATGTGGTTTCCAATTGCCCGTGCCTATGCGCAGTCGGCTTCTTTCATCAACAAAGAGAGGCTGGAAGAGTAAATCTCTGCCTAAATATTGTCTTGACAGGGAATTAAATTGGGAGTATAGGTGCCCCGCAATGGACGAAAATGCTCAGACCAATTTCGGTGCGAATCGATTAAAGGTAATCGAGCAGAATGGATCAAGCGCTACCACTGAGGACGTCATCGCGCGAATATCTGATCTAATAAAGGGCGCTCAACTCAAACCTGGGGACCGCCTACCTGCTGAGCGTGACCTGGCAAAACAGCTGGGCGTTAGCCGCCCATCGCTGCGTGGCGGGTTGCGCGCTCTGGCGTCGATGGGAGTGCTCAAGTCGAGACAGGGAGCGGGAACTTTCGTCGCAGGTGGACCACCCACGCTCGATAGTGAGCCCTTGAGATTATTGGCGGCCCTGCATGGTTTCAGTTTCAATCACATGTTCGAGACGCGGTCGATTCTTGAGGTGGGCGCTGCGGGCCTGGCGGCCAAAAATGCCACGAGCGAACAACTGGCTACTTTGGCTGAGGAGATCGCGGAAATGTATGCCGCACTTGCCGATCCCCAGGAATATCTCGTCCATGACATTCGTTTTCACCGCGCCATTGCCGCCGCCTCTGGCAATCCGACGCTGGCGACCTTAGTGGAGATGGTGTCGGCGGTGTTGTACGAACGGCGGCGTGAAACAATAGATCGCGCGCACGATTTCAAGGAATCGATGGAACTACATCAGCGGCTTTACCGCGCCATTCGAGCGCGGCAGCCGGAAGAGGCGCGCGCTGCGATGAGCGAGCACATCCGGCGGGCGCAAGAAGCCTTCGCGTTGGAAGAGAGCGAAGAACAAACTACGAATCAAGTTTCTGAGAATAGGGAAGACATATCCGTCGGGGTGTGAACCTGCGAAAGCGAATCACATCCCGGGAAATGATTATGTCCGCGGAATTTGTCCGAACATAAGACAAACTAGTTCCGGACTTTTGTAGCCGGGCCCAGCGACAGTCGGCCACCAAGCGAATGCTGCTTCTAGTTTTTGGTCTTGCGGGATCGGTGATCGGTCAGTTGCCCTCAAATAAGAATTTTTAGAGCCACCTGAGGAGGCTTTCCATGCTTAGTGCGAGGAGTTGGTGTTCAAGGTCTCTGTTGGATTTGATTGCTGTCTCAATGCTCGTTGGGTTGCTGGCTGCATCAGCGGGAGGTCAGTCGGTCACCGGATCGATTTCAGGCATGGTGACCGACTCCGCAGGCGGCATTATCGTCGGGGCAAGTGTGACCCTCAGTAACGACCAGACAGGAAGTACGCGCGCTGTCACTACGAGCGAAGATGGTAGGTTTTCTTTTGCTGCCTTACAGCCCGGCGTCTATACCCTCAAGGTGGAACAGCCCGGCTTTCAAGCACTTGAGCGAAAGAACGCCATATTAAGTGCCAACGAAAGCCTCGCGCTCGGAGATCTGGCATTAACGGCGGGCCAGGTTACCGAGACGGTGACCGTGACCGGTGAAGGGACCATGGTCGAAAAGGAGAGTAGCGATCTAACCGCCCGATTGACGGAGGATCAGATCAGCCTGATTTCGACCAAGGGTCGCGATGTCACTTCGCTGCTGCGCCTGATACCCGGAACTTCAAATGATGATGACATTGAAGCGGTGGGTGAAGGCTTTGGGACCAACTTGCCGAATATCTCAGGTCAACGCGGCCGTTCTACTGTTTCGACAATCGATGGCTTGAATGCAAGTGAGCCGAGCGGCAACAATAAATTGAGCATGACGATTAACCAGGATGCCGTTGCCGAGGTCAAAGTCCTGCGAAATAACTATGCTGCGGAGTACGGCAATAACGGTGGCGCCTTGATCAACCTGGTGTCGAAGGGCGGCGGCAAGGATTATCGGGGCAGCGCTTACTATTTTCTGCGGAATGAAGCTCTCAATGCATCTCCGTTTTTCACCAATAAGGCCGGTCTGAAGCGGCCCCTCTATCGTCACAATATTTGGGGCTTCAACGTCGGTGGGCCCGCGCCGATTCCGCGGTTCGGAGAAGGCGGATCGCGATTGATAAGAGACAAGGTCTTCTTCTTCTTTTCCTACGAGAAGCCGCACCAGATCACCCCACAGGATCCTCGCTTCGTGACCGTGCCGACAGCGCCTGAACGAGCCGGTGATTTCTCGCAATCAATCAACTCAACAAATGCAAAGGTGTTCATCAAAGATCCGCTCAGGTCGGGCAATTGTAGCGCGACTGATAGCAGCGGATGTTTTCGTGATCCGTCGCGAGCGACCGCGAGTAATCCCCTTGGCCTGAACATTATTCCGGCCGCGCGTTTTAACACGAGTGGACAAGCGCTCCTTAATTATTTCCCGTTGCCTAACGCGATCGGTGCGCGCACGCCAACCGGCGGTGCTTACAACTATGTGGTCCAGAGTCCAGTAGATGTGCCAAAGCGAAGTATGGTCATCCGCTTTGATGTCAAGCCCTCAGAAAATGACGCCTTCTATGGAAAGGCGCAGTGGTGGACCTCGGATAATTTGGGAACCGGCACGTCGGGTTGGCCGTCAGGCGACGCCAGCCGCTGGGGAATTCAATCGCACTATCTATACAAAGATAACGGTCTGTCGTTCAACTGGGTTCATATCTTCAATTCAAGCATGGTCAATGAAGCGAACCTTGGCTTCCGACACGATTCCGAAGGCTTCATACCCGGAGATGGTGAAACTGACCGCTTGACGAAAAGTGCGTTGCATTACACCGCGCCCCAACTGTTTCCGCAAAACAACACACTCGGGCTGATCCCAAGAGTAACAAACTGGAGCGGCGTACTCGGCGTCGCGCCGGCCCAGATTAACTGGCTATCTCGCTGGGGCGAAATTGGCAACGATTATATTCTTCCCTCCTTCGCCGATAATCTCTCGATCACTCGAGGCGATCATAGTTACAAGTTTGGGTTCTACCTCGAGCATGTGCGAAATGGTGAAGCTCGAGGAGGCGACTGGTCGGGTTCCTTTAATTTCAGCGGCACCGATAGTGGCTTTAGCGCGTCTGGCTTAAATACAGGCTACGCCTATGCAAACGCACTGATCGGCAATTTCGCTCAATACAACGAGCAAAGCGCCCGCCGTGGCGCTAACGTCGAGCTGTTGATGCTGCAATGGTATGGCCAGGATCAGTGGAAGATGACCAGGAACTTTACAGTTAATTACGGACTGCGCATGGGCTGGAACAATCAGTGGCAGCAACGTGATTTTCAGTACGCAAACTTCGATGCTACCCGCTTTGATCGTGCCAAAGCGCAAGTTCTATATCGACCTTTCTGCGTCGGTGGGACTCCGGCCACAGCATCCTGTGCGAACGCCAACCGTCGCGCGCAGAATCCGATCACTGGTCAACTCTTAACTAATACCAGTCTGGTCGGCACGGTCGTTCAGGGCGTGGGCGATCCACTGAATGGCATCCTGTTACCGGACCAGGCGCCCAGAGGGTTCATGAGACCTCCGGGCATTCATTGGGAACCGCGCGTGGGCTTCGCATGGGATCTTTTTGGGCACAGCAGTACGATCCTCCGCATGATGGGAGGCGTCTATCATACATATCGGCTCGGCGGAGGAACGACGGGCGGCAACCTGGTCAGCAATACGCCCTTTCAGAGTAATTCGAGGATCGATTTTGGCAACATTGACCAAATCGCTAACCTGGTCGGAAGTGCGCTGAGCAGGACGACGGCGCTGAAGGCAGTCGATCCTGACTTTCACACGCCGACAATCTACAACTACTCAATTGGCATCCAGCAGGAACTAGGTTTCAAGACGGTCATCGAGATTAGCTACGTAGGATCGCAGAGCCGGCATCTGGGTGAACAGCGCAATATCAATGGTGTTCCGGACGGGTTCAAGTTCATTAACCTGCATCCGGAGAATAGGAACCCATTTTCCGCCGTTACCCAAAATGGACCAACTCAATTAGGCGCCCTGGCCGATGACTTTTTGCGTCCTTTCCAGGGCTATCAGGACATTCAGTTGATCTCATATACGGGTAACTCGAACTACAACGCACTACAGGTCCAGGTCAATCGACGGTACACGCGCGGATTCCAATTTGGGGTCGCTTACACCTGGTCAAAAACATTGGAGACGGTTACGAAAGACGGCCCTGCCGATGATGGCGACGCGGTTTTTGGTCGTCCCTACAGAGCATTTAACTACGGTCCCGCTGACTTCGACCAAACGCACATTTTTACGGTCAACTATATTTGGGACGTGCCGAGTTTGAGCAGGCACTTTGCCAATAATGGTTTTGTCAAAGCGATCTTTGATGGATGGCAGATTTCCGGCACTACTTCATTTGCGACCGGAAAACCGAAGACATTTGGCAGCGGCACAGGGCTAAACTGGACTTTTGCCGGTACAACATCGGCCACTAACATTACGGATTTTACCGGCGGTGAAGTAAACGCGCGGCCGGTAGTTATTTGTAATCCAAACCGGAATCCCGGGACGTTCGCTCCCGACGGCACCCCCTATTTGATTGACACCTCCTGCTTTGCCAAGCCTGGAACCATTGGCAGCATCGGCGATCTACAGAGAAATCTGATTCGGCTTCCGAGCATCTTCAACAGCGACGTGGCGTTCTTTAAGAATTTCCGCTGGGGAGAGAAACGGGCAATTCAATTGCGCTGGGAAACCTACAACGTTTTCAACCGCGCAAATTTCACAGACATTAATGGGGCCATGACATTTGACGCTGCCGGCAATCAAACGAGCACCAGTTTTGGCACACCCCGCGCAACTCGTGCGCCGCGCGTCATGCAGGCATCCATACGGATCAATTTCTAACTGGAGGCAAGACGGATCGAAACAATACTCGAGGTTTTTCTTTGTTCGGCTTGACGGACTCATTGGTCATCGCTCGCAAGAAACAATTGGAATTCTCAGACTACCTGAAGGAGGCCCCATGGTTATTTCCAGGCGTAGTTGTTCAAGGTTGCTATCGAGTATTTTTGCGGTCTTGCTGCTTGTTGGGCTGGCTGGATCAGCCGTAGCTCAATCGATCACCGGATCGATTTCAGGTACGGTGACCGATGCCACCGGCGGCGTTGTGGTGGGTGCCAGTGTCACATTGCACAGCGACCAAACTGGAACTGCGCGCTCGGCTACTACCAGCGACGACGGTCGGTTCTCTTTTGCCGCCTTACAGCCTGGAGTTTATACAGTCAAGGTGGAACAGCGCGGCTTTCAGACCCTCGAGCGAAAGAACGCCGTGTTGAGCGCTAATGAAAGCCTCGCGCTCGAAGATCTCGCATTGACCGCGGGCCAGGTTTCCGAGACCGTGACGGTGACCGGTGAAGGAGCTATGGTCGAAAAGGAAAGTAGCGACCTTACCGCGCGACTGACCGCCGATCAGATTAGCCTGATT
>DASWDX010000286.1:0-23281 GCA_036395055.1 Pyrinomonadaceae bacterium
GTGGCGAGACACACGGCGAGCCTTCCAAACGACACGCCGCCGGTTGATGAAAGACCCGAATGAGTTTTTTAGCGGTCTGAAGAACCCTTGGGCTAATACTGTGATGTTTGCAGTTTCACGTTCATTCGCTAAGCTTATGTCGGTTAATTAATGACCTTAGCGCCTGGCACAAAACTCATCGCTTCAGATCTGCAGTCCAGTTTAGCAATGGGCCATCTTTAGAACAGCCGGTTAAAGCAAGGCCCACAAAACGTTGGCAGACAAGTAGAGTCAAGAGTTTCGATTATACGCTCGAATCTCTTTGTAGTATGCCTGCGCTATGTTGATACAGGCTATACTCATATCCTGACTTGGCAAGTAAAGCACTGGTCGCCTAAGGCATTCATCCCCGCGCGCGTGAGTAAGAAAATTACCAAACGAAGGACTGATACGGAATCGCTGATCGAACTATTTAACTGTAATGCCGATCAGGGTGTGAGCACGCCGTGATTTTAGTTGGTGAATGATCTCAGTCAGCGGCTCTTCGCCTCGTACTGATAATACAACTCTCCTAGTTCCGGAACAGAGATCACAGAACTCGGAAGGTATGAAATCAGTCGCCTCTAGAAGTGGAATGGGCGAAGTGTATCGCGCGCGCGATACGCAACTTGGTAGAGATGTGCTCGTCGACGGTCTTCAGTCAGAAGTTTTTCAAACGAGCGGCGCCAAAAGTGAAATTTAAAGCAACCGATGTTCGTGTATTGTTCGCGCGACGAAATTTTTACACGTTTTTGGTGCCGCTAAGTTGTTGAGGATATTGGTGGCCAGGGACGGAATCGAACCGCCGACGCCGGCCTTTTCAGGGCCGCTTACCGAATCGCCGAAGTGGTTTGAAATCAACGGATATTACTGAAGCTAAAGAGCTTTCGCCTAAAACCTTTTGGGATAGTCTAGGGCGGTTTGGGCCGCTTTAGCGTCTTCGATGTACGCGTATTGTACGCGCGGCGGTCGAAGGGGTTCGCTTACGACCAACCACGCTATCGCCGTTACCGTCCATTTAAAGTCTATATAGTCTGAGATTTGAAACTCATGACCCTGGGTTTATGAATCATCGTCTCGGCAAAAAATCAGTTTCAACTGTCGTCACGTTGAGCCTTTAGGTTTTACGGGCGGCGGGGGTGGTGGTGGCGGTGGCGGCAGCGGAGGTGGAAGTTTCTTCGCCGCTCCCTTTGCAGCAGCTGTCTTGCCGGCTGCGCTTGCCGCGGATGCCCCCGCGGCGTTACTGCCGGCCTTCTTTGGTCCTTTCCCTGCTGCGTTGGACGGCGCCGAATCTTTACCGGCAGCCTTGACCGCTTTACCTGCTGACTTCGCGGTATTTGCCATTGATGCTTTGCCAGCAGCCGTTGCTGTTAATGCTCCTTTTTTCGGAGCTGCCGTACCTTTTGCTACACTCGGTGACGTACCCGGTGTAGGCTTGCGCGAAGCCCCTGTCTTGTAAGGGACAATTGGGTGATGATCGATCTTGAAGTCTTTTCTCATCTTGTCGAGCTGCTTGAAGATGTCAGCTGGTGTGGCTTTCTGATTCTTGGGATCATTCACATAATCCCTCCAAGCGTTATTCCACCCATGGGGTTTTTTAATGTTCTTCGGATGACGCCCCCCAGTGTGAGTTGCAGAGTGTTCGCCTTGAGACATTTTCGAAGCATAGTCATGAATATTAATTCCTTTACTCTTGAACCAAGCAGCCAACGTCCCTTCTTGGGGAAATAAGTGATGCAACGGGTCTGCAGGGTAGGCCGAACGCCTACTGATTCCCCTCTCGCTGAGCACGGCAGCATCTCTAATGGATACTGAGTCTTTCGGTATTGCGGTAAGAGTTTTTGGTGAAGGCTTTGTTTCACCACGTGTGAACCTTGGCGCCGGAGGTTTTGGTGGCGTTGCACCCGCGGGTGGGCTTGCAGCCCCTTGTCCCTTTCCTGCCGACTTAGCTGCCGCGTCCGATGGCTTCGCTGCCGACTTAGCCGCAGCCGTATCTTGTGGTTTCGCTGCCGACTTAGCTGCCGCTGCGTCTGATGGTTTTGCTGCCGACTTAGCTGCTGCATCCGTCGGCTTCACCGAAGGCTTAGCCGATGGGGACGGTGCTGGTTTTGGAACTCCGGCTGGCTCGGGGGCATTCGTCGGCGCCGACGGAGGCGGCCATTGTTTGCCCGGAGGCCACCCTTCGGGTGGAGGAAATCCTTCGTAACCCGGTGGTGCTTTCCACTCCCCTGGTTCTCTGTAAGGAGTCGACGGCTTAGGTTTTTGTTCTGGAGTTTTTGGAGTTGAATCTGGTGTGGGAGTTGAATCTGGCTTGGGAGTAGATTCTGGTGTGGGAGTAGATTCCTGCGGTGTCGTCGCTGGTGCCGCGCTCTTCGGTTGTTTTCCGGCTGCCTTTGCCACCGCGGCGTCTGACGGTTTCGCTGCCGACTTAGGTGTTTGAGCTGATGCTGTCTTTGGGGCCGCGGCGGTTGCGTCGGGTGCCTTCGCCGGAGGCTTAGGTGTTTTGGGTGTGGTTGCTTTTGGGCCTGCTCCTGCTGCTTCTGGTGCTTTCGCTCCTGTTTTTCCGGGCGCTACCATCGTTCCAATATCAACGAGACCTAAGAGCGCATCAACAGCGGCTTCACCAACGGCCTGAGGATCCACTTCCGTTGGATTCGCAGCAGCGAACACTAAAGTTCCGATCGCTTCCCCGGTCTTCTTGACGAGTTCTGGTGGCCCCTTTACTACACCCGCGATAGCATCGCCAAAGATCTTTGCCGCGCCTTTCACCCCATCTGGGTGGGCAATTGCCGTAGCAACAAAGACTGCAGGAGCAGTGGGAATAGCCAGCGGTAATGCAGCAGCAGCCGGCGCACCTTTAACAAGCGCTTCACCTCGATCAGACAAGTTGTTCAGCACGCCTTGCGTGAACGGCTTGACGGTGCTGGTAATGAAGTCATTTTCGTCAGGCTTTGGATCAGGCATCGTCTTACTCCCCATTTAATTACCAGCTACCCCTTACCCATCTGCTTCAGCCAGCAACTTGTCTACGATCCATCTCACAGTTTGTGGTGCTTTCATGGCGTCTCCGGCCAGCATCTGCTGAGCAAAGCAAAGACCTACGCGTCGAAGCGCGTCCTGCGCCCTAAGTCGCATGGCATCGGCCGAGTCCCCGTCGGGCGATTCAAGGAGGTCGTATCCCGCTAAGCTACAGACACCCCACGTCTGCGGATATCCCTCGTCGGCGGCATCGGCCGCTTCGGCCGCATGCCATTCGGCCGCACGCCTTCCTTCGGCGACGAGGTCGGCAACAGCGTAGCGATACAAACACACGGGCGGTTGCTGTTGGCAGACTCGTTCACACGCCGGAAAAGGAGAAAATGGGCGAGCATGAAGAGTGTAAACGTAGTCGCGAAACTTTGTCCGAATCGACTCCGAATTTTCACTCGAAGATTTCGCGAGCAGCATCTGGCGCAAGTTACTCGCCAATTCCTCGGTTTGCGTATAGGTCCACTCGGCCTGAGCGCCGCGCTTATGAGAGAACCAATGTGAGGCATGCATTAACACGCAGCGCAGCAGGTCTTGCTCGTCGATCCTGGGAGGGGTTTTAGCCTGCACAACTGAGAGCAAGTCTGGCCACAGTCGATCGAGGGCATCCGAGTCTTCGATGGTCGAGAGAATTGTGTGGGAGAAGGTTCGTTGAAATTGGGGATCCTCAACAATGTCGCGGGCCACCTGGCACGCCGTACTTGTCTTCAAGCACACATCGCACGCAGGGAAAGACAAGAGGAGTGTTTCATCTTTAAGAGACGCTCGAGAAACTGCCATATGCTCTGCCACGCGTGAGTTGTCTGGCCAAGAATGCACCGCTTGGTCCTTGATTGCCGGGACTTGCACCAGGATTGGAGCATCGTCGCCATCGCTGAACACAGCGGCCTGGCCCACAGTTAGCGTCGCCAGACTGTGGGCCTGCCGCTCATTCATAGCCATGGCTCCGGACAGCGTTGCTCGATCATCGCTGGACACTACTCGATGCGCAATCTTGAGGTTGGTGTTCTTGAGCACATCGGGAGCCAATTTGTTTGGAATCTGGTCAGCAATAAAAACACCTTGACCGTAAGCTCGGATCTCTGAAAGTAAGTGAGCGAAAGTCTCTACTGCTTTACCACGCGTGTTAGCTTCTTGCTCGCCCCGCTGAGCCTCCACCGAAGACAGCAACCGATGGGCTTCCTCAATGACTAGCAGATGTTGTAGATCAGCAACCTGTCCGCTTGCGCGTCGGAACTCTACTAGACGAATAAACAACAGGCCCATCAGGAACGCCTTATCATCGTCGTCCCCGATTCCTTCCAGCTCGAGGATCGTGGGGTGCTGTAGGAGTAAGCTCATAGGAAACGAGCGTTGCACATCGAGCATCCGCCCTTTGCTTCCGCCACGCAAACTATTAACGCGCGTGAGAAGAGCTGCACGTATGTTGGACTCGCTCTCCGGGTCGTAGTGCAACGCGCGAGTTACTACATCGACCTTAGCCGCCAAATCGGACAAAGTAGGAAAGGCGGCTGCAACATCTGAGTCTTTATCCAATCGCGAGTTGGTGTTTGTGGCTGTATTCCAACCTCGATCTTTGTAAATTTGATGAAGGCACAGTTCCAGCACAGCTGGCAACACCGACCATAAGCCAAAACTGGCATTGAAAACGGAACGCAACAGATCAAGATGCACACTAACAGGCGTTCCCATTACCGCTTCAAACGGATTCAAGCGTAATGGTGAGACAGCTTCGTTACCGAGGGTGAAGATCTGTAATCTACCGCTCAACGCTTCGTCTTGAAGTAAGGCTCGGTATTCGGTCTTGGCAGGTTCGATGACCAGAAAAGGTATGCCCAAACCGGTGGCTTGCTTGAGCATGTGAAAGATTGTGTTGGTTTTGCCTGCACCTGTTACACCGGCGACGAAGGTATGACGGGTCAAAGCTTTGGTGCTGACTGCATAACTCGCGGGCGTCAGGCGTGTTTGATGAATAACCTGCCCTAGTTGCAACGAATTGTCACCCTTTACGAGTGGAGGGCTGGCGTCGAAGTCCGCAACGGCATTAATCGTGAAACCACTAGTCTCCAACTGCGGCAGGTGAATATATGCCGATAGCTCAGTTGAAGTAAGCAGTGTTTGAAACTCGAATGGATGTTTATAATGCCCTGGCCCATGCGAGCCGGGTGTATCGCACATGGCCCAGCTTACAGCCAAATCAGCCGCTAGAGCGCTTTCCCAAACACGTACGGGTTCAGGTAATGAATGGTCGCCGGAGAAGATCCCGCGCCAGATACTTGCAAGACGGTGGTAGCTACGCGCATCACCAAGAAGATAGACGCTTGTTCGCCAAGCACCAACCGACTGGCCGGACGTGAGTGCCTTCAACAGACCCTGAAGCAGCTGCGTGTAATGCTCACCCAGGGGACTGGGAGTCGTCGCGGGATGCGTGGCTGACTGGACTGCGCGAATCTCGTTAATGACGCTATCCCGGAGAGCACTCGTTACGCTCTCATGCACAGGCTCGGCGAGTATCAGGCAGGCCCAGTCGGCTCCCGAGAGAGCACGAACCAGCCTGTCGAGCGGCAGTGCGCCATCCAAAGGATCCGCACGTTTGGCAGTAGGAATTCCAAGCGCCAAGCCTGATTTGGACATTCGCTCTAGTTCAGGTTTCGCCGATACGAGTTCCACCGCAGGATAAAGGCTGTTAAGACTGGTGCCCAATATCTCTTGTCGGGCGTCCATGATCGTTGCTGAAGCATCTTCCCTTTTGTCCGGAGACCACGTTCCTAACCGGACGTCCACACCATCACGGCCTCCCTGGACGAAAAACGCCAGGGGAATCTTGTAACCATACAATCCGATCAGCACATCTTCACTCAGCAGTCGTGCCGGTTGATCGGTTGCGGGCATCGCCCTGGGAGTCTTTTCCGTACGACCAATTCCCTTAATACGCGACAACCGACGCAGAGTTGGGCTCGCCCGAGATATCGGCGCGTCTGCTGTCAAGGCGGCCAAGTCGATAGTAACCCGCTGCAAATAGTCCAGATGTGCGGTAGAGATTACTTGGTGCGACATCGTGATCTCCGCGGATTTATTCAAAGAATGGACTTCGACTTATTGCGAAAATCCCTCCTTCAAATTTCTTAAAGCCGAAGCGACATTTCAAAAACTCGCTGGTGAGTAAAGGGCGACAAAGCGCAGTCAGCAGGATTATCTATTTTGATTTAATTAGTGGACCGTTCTTACGCACAGGTACCGGGCCGGGAGAACGCCAAAACTTGTCAAAGGCAATCTTCGCGAAGGCGACAAAAATGACAAGGAATACTAGAAACAGCAGAACCCTTGCAACTGTCATCCAATAAATCCCTCGAGCCTTGACTATCGCTCCAGTGGTAAGGTTGCGTAGCTTTCTGGGCTTCGCGATTTGACCTTCACGCCACCTGGCAGAGATCTCCACCTGGTCGCCTTCATTTATGAAACCATCGAACGATTTGCTTCGCATCTCTACAGGCACAGGGGGAAGGCGGTTGCCGGCTGCGTCAAAGCGCTCAACGCGAAACGTCCAGATGGTCTTAGTCGGGTATTGAGGTCCGAGAGATTCCGTCCGGCTTTGAAAACCGCGCACTTCTCCAACAATGTGAGATGACTTGGAAATTCTAGAATGCCTCGCTTGTGTTGAAGTGGCGGTGGTGGACCGCTGCGCGCTGGAATCAGAAGAAACTCGCCAGCCGGTACCCTCGGGGCCGGATCGGTCGTGCTCGGACTTGCCGATGTGAGAGTTTCTTTCAGTCATTGTTTCAGCCTATCGCACGGAAACAGTGAGTGCTGGCCCTGAAGTGAACGTTAATGAGAAATGCTCACAACTACGAATCAGAAACTGTAGTAATAATAGCGTAGCGAATCGAGGGCCTCTAGAATATTTGCTTCTATTTGTTTCCCTTTTTCGTGAGTAATCAGCTCTTTCTCATACGGTGCTTCCCACCCCCAGCGAGGAAAGTAAACCTTGAGAGCCCATTGCGTTTCCAAACCACCTTTTAACAACTTATCTCCTTCGCGGTATTCAACAGCGGTGACGTCACCAACGTCCATAACTTTGAGTGTGAATCCTGTATCACTAACTACGGTATTTCCGTTTACGTTAATCATCAGGTTTATCGACGCACAATCGTCTATAGGTTCGGTGTCTTTCACCGTATTTCTTCTGGCAAAGAGTCAATTGGGCTGGTCAGAGGGAGTTAGATCGGGTAGTGCCTGTGTAGCACGCAAGCTCCGGTGACAAAGTCAGAGGCTTATCCTGAGTGAGAGTGACGATACACCTCTGCCGTCATCGCGTCAATAGGTCCTAAGGCACCGGCATTTGAGGCGTCTCACGTGTTGTAACCTAGGGCAGGCAGAATTCCGTCCCACTGTGAGCGGAATGATCGGTCCAGCCGTATCGGATGATCTTGGTCATCGGCGAAAATTTCTCACACATTTTCCCCGCAGAAGGAAGCGGGATCTACGCCGTGAGCTGTACATGAATCCTGGTATGAAAACCTCACAGTAGTCGGTGAGCTTTCGACAGGCACTGCGGTGCGCCATTTTAACGTCATGCATCACATGATAAAGAAAGCGGCGACCATTTGATCCAAAGATACGGTATTGAACCGGGATACCACCGATCAGCTTGAGGTGAGACGGCCAGACGATCAGAGGGATCGTTATTTATCCGAAGACGAGCTTCGGAGGCTTAAGCGGGCGCTGGGGGAAAGATCCATCGGAAGGTACGAAAGATTCCAACAAGACGCTTTGTCGTCTCAGGCTGATTGTGCTCATTGCCGTTACAACCGGCATGCGCGCTTGGGAAATCATCGGCCTTGGATGGTCTGATGCGATGTACAAACGAGGGACTGTTGGCGGTGAGGCAAAGCTGAAAGGCGAACCGATCTGCGAGGCAAAATGTCGGATAATCTGCGAGGCAAACGTCGGTTATCCGATGTTCGCGTATTGTACGCGCGAGAAATTCTTACACGCTTTTTGGCAGTCTCTAAGTTGTTGAAAGGATTGGTGGCCAGGGACGGAATCGAACCGCCGACGCCAGCCCTTTCAGGGCCGCCTACCGAATCGCCGAAGCGGTTTGAAATCAACCGATGTCACTGAACCGAAAGCGCTTTTGCGAATGACTGTTTGGGATACTGCAGGATGATTTGAGCCGCTTTAGCGTCTTCGATGTACGCGTATTGTACGCGCGCCCCTCAACCACGACTTCCACATTGCGAGTTCGAAAAGAAACCAGGGCAAATCAATCGGACAGAGTATTCTTTTTCACTCCCTTCCCTCCTTAACCTTTTGCCTCATGTCGTGCGCAGATCCCATTAGAGGTTTCCGTGGAAATTTCCGCAGGAGTAAGTAGAGGACAAGTAGCCGCAGTCTGATCGGCAGTGGAAAACTTTAAGAGGGAGCATTCGTATAAAACGCATTCCGGTAGTTTCTATGTTGATGTTTTCTATTGTTTTTAGTCAAACGCTCAGCACGGCAAACCAATCTGCTTTCCGTAGCTAACCACGACGGCTCATTACACATGGCCTCGTAGTATTCAGCAAATCTGGCCGACCGCAACTGCTGCTGCTATTCTTTGCCTGCCTATAATATGTAAATGGCGCCCTCAAAAGTCTGAAGGGTACCAGTAGCAGCAAGCAGATAGCGCTGGTCGAGCCGATTGGTTATCCCTAACTGCATTCGCCACAGAATGAGTGGTACGTAAAGGTAAATAACGCAATCCCAAACATGGCCGACTCACATTGGGAAAATCTTAAAGAAATCTTTAATGCGGCTGTAGCGTTGCCGCGGAACGAGCGCGCGGCCTATCTCGATCAAGCTTGCAATGGCGATCCCGATTTACACCGCGCAGTTGAGTCGCTGCTGAAGTCTCACGAGGAAAGTAACTTTGTTGACGTGCCGGCATACAAGGCGGCCGGTGCAATGTTAGTTGATGGTGTGGAACTAAATAGCGGGCAGACGGTGGGCCATTACCGAATTGTTTCATTGCTGGGCGAAGGCGGCATGGGCAGAGTCTATCTGGCCGAAGATACGAAGCTTCACCGGAGAGTATCGCTAAAGTTCCTCTCAACCAACTTTACTAAAGACGATCAACGTTTGCGCCGGTTTGAGCAGGAAGCGCGGGCCGTGTCTGCGCTTAACCATCCGAACATTCTCACGATCCATGAGATTGGTGAAGCAGATGGTCATCGCTTCATCGCCACAGAATTCATCGAAGGTCAGACATTGCGAGAGAGACTGCGTTCCGGTTTCGACATCGATGATGCCCTCGACATTGCAATCCAGATAGCTTCGGCGCTGGTGGCGGCGCATCGAGTAAATATCGTCCATCGCGACATCAAGCCCGAAAACATCATGATTCGCAAAGATGATGAGCTAGTGAAAGTGCTTGACTTCGGTCTCGCTAAAATATCGCAGCGCAGACAACGAGACGCTTCAGTAGATTCCAAGATTGCCACGGTATTAATTGCCAACACAGGGCCCGGCGTGGTCATCGGCACGGTGGCCTACATGTCACCGGAGCAGGCGCGGGGCGACACAGTCGATGAGCGCACGGACATATGGAGCCTTGGTGTTGTGCTTTATGAGATGGTTGCGGGTTGTTCACCGTTTGTTGCGGGCACATCGAATGAAATCATCTCGGCAATCCTGTCGAAACAGGCAGCGCCGCCGTTAACGCGTTATTCGCGTCTGGTCCCGGACCGACTGGAAGAGATTGTTGAGAAGGCGCTAACGAAGAACCGCGATGAGCGCTACCAAACGAGCAAGGACCTTTTGATTGATCTGAAGCGACTGAAACAGTCATTGGAAACTAAGGCCGCTATCGAGCGGAGTACCTCGCCAGAACAGGTTGGAGTTTCGTCTTCAGGTGGACAATTGAGTGTCGCAAAGACGTCTGAAAGCGAACCTCAGGCAACGCAATTGGCTTCAAGCGCCCAGTACATTTTCAATCAGGTAAAGACTCACAAGCGCGGCGTTTTGGTTATGCTGGCAGTGCTGCTTGTTGTGACCGCCGCGTTCATTTACGCCTGGCGCGTGAGACAAACAGTTAGGCCGGCCCAACTAGAAATCAAGTCGATTGCCGTCCTGCCGCTTAACAACCTTTCTGGCGATCCGGGTCAGGAATACTTTGCCGATGGAATAACTGAGGCGCTCATCAGCAACTTGGCGCAGATTCGCGCGCTGAGAGTGATCTCCCGCACTTCAGCGATGCGCTACAAGGGAACCAATAAGTCGCTTCCGGAAATTGCGCGCGAGCTGAATGTTGACGCCGTGATCGAGGGGTCTGTGCAGCGTTCGGGTGGGCGGATCTATGTAAGGGCGAGGTTGATTCCGGCAGCGGCTGACTCACCCTTGTGGTCGCGAGATTACGATCGGGATCTGAGCGACCTCCTAAGGTTGCAAAACGAAGTGGCCGGCGCAGTCGCCAATGAGATTCGCATTCAGGTCACGGCCAATGAACGCGCGCGGCTAGCTTCCGCGCGCAAGGTCGATCCTCAGGCTCATGATGCTTATCTGCTCGGGCGGTATCATCTCAGCAAGCTCAATGAGGAGGATTTGCGTCAAGCTATCGAAAACTTCGAGCGCGCGATTCAACTCGCGCCGGATTATGCTGCCGCCTATGCTGGGCTGTCTCAAGCATGGCAGGAGCGAGGCATCTGGGGAGCAAGAACCTTCAATGAAGCCGAAGCCCCAGCGCGAGCGGCGGCATCGAAAGCCATCAAACTGGACGAGCAACTTGCCGAAGGGCACATGATGCTGGGTCAGCTTAAGTACATCTATGATTGGGACTGGACAGGCGCCGAGCAGGAGTTCAGGCGCGCGCTGGAGCTTGATCCCGGAGGCCTGTTTGTGCATCGCTCTTATTCCTTCTTGCTCATGGCGCTGGGACGGCATGCTGAAGCGATCAGCGAAGTGCAAATCGCTGCACAATTAGATCCACTTTCGTCAGATATTCAGTCAACTTTCGGCCGGGTTCTTTATCGCGCTCGCAAATACGAAGAAGCGATCGTCCATTTCAAGCGGGCTCTTGAACTGGAGCCTCGGAACTATTCAGCGCATATCCGCCTGGGCGATGTCTATGCGAAACTGGGCAGTTATGATGAAGCTATTAACATGTTCGAGAATGCCGCACAACTGCGCTCTGATGGAATGCACGCGGCCAGACTCGCCCGCGTCTATGCGTTGATGGGGAGGCAGCGCGAGGCGCGGGAGATGGTCAGCGGATTGAAAGCAGGACCTTTTGAAATTGCCGCTGTCTACGTTGCGCTCGGTGACAGGGATGAAGCATTCAAAATTCTCGAGACGGCAGTTGAGGAGCGCAACTCTCTGCTTATCTACGTAAAGGAAGATCCCACCTTTGACAATCTGCATTCCGATCTGCGTTGGCAGGATCTGCTTCGGCGCATGAATTTCCCGGCCTGACTAGAACCATCGAAAGCATTTGACTAATGATACTTTCCGCCGGCACAAGGCTGGGCCGTTACGAAATCCGCTCACAACTTGGGCTGGCGGGATGGGTGAAAGTCTACCTGGCGCGGGTCACCAAACTGGATCGCAAAGTTCCATTGAAGATTTTGCCGGCGGATGTTGCGACCGGTCGCAGTCGCATGAATCGCTTTGTGCAAGAGGCCAAGGCAGCCTCTGCGTTGAATCATCCGAACATCATCACGATCCATGAAATAGACCAGACGGATTCAGGCCATTCACAATCGACAAGATCGCCGAGTTAAGGGAAGCGTTCGCCAGGTCGGGTATCAAGGGCTTTTACCAAAAACTGATCGAGCAGTTCAAAGGAGGGTCGCAAAAAGGGATGGAGGAGGGCCATTTCCTCATCGCTGAGCTTTATGCGCGCCTCGGCCAAAAGGATCAGGCCTTCGAGTGGCTGGAGAAGGCTTACGCCGAGCACCCCGGCGGGCTAGTGCGCCTCAAGGAAGAAGTAGGCTTCGATAATCTGCGCTCAGACCCGCGCTGTGCAGACTTGTTGCGCCGCATCGGTCTGCCGCAATGATTTAGGTCGAAGAAAGATCTTTGGCTATTACCGCTGGCACCAAACCAGGTCGCTGCGAAACCCCGACCTTCCCTCAGGATCATGAAAATCGCGGCAAGAGCCTTACGAATGTGCCTCCAGGCCGTCCCGAGCCGGAAAGCACTCCCGCTGGCTTTATCACGGCCTCCAGCTTGGAGCGAGTAGCAATGTAGAGATCGTTGCCGCCATATCCACCGGGACGAAGTGAGTAGAAGTAAAGAGCTGTCCCGTCGAACGATAAGGCTGGTGCCCCGTCGTTGTCCGTGGAATTAACCGGCGCACCGACGTTAACTGGCGCCGACCAAGACTCGCTAGTAGACCCGCGGGTCGACACCCACACGTCCAATCCTCCCAAACCGCCCGGCCGATTCGATGTGATAAAGATCTCCAGACCGTTACGGCTTATGCTGGTGCGCGTGTCACGGCCAATGCTGCATAGTTCGGGCACGAGCTCGCCCGGGCCGAATGTTCCGTCTGCTTGTAGGGTACTCGCGTAGATGTCCCAATCACCGACGTTACCTGGACGGTTCAAACTAGTGAAATAAAGAGTCGTCACGCCCGTCTCTTCATCCTCGAAATAAGTGGGCCCATCTTCGTCAAAAGAAGTGTTAATCCTGCAACCGAGATTGAAGGGCGCTTCCCAACCAAAATCGTCGTGTGTGTGCCGGCGGTATGAGACCCAGATATCATTGCCCCCACATCCACCCGGGCGATTGCTGCCGAAGAACAGAAGGTGCCGTCACGCGAAAGCGTTGGCGCGTTCTCGGTGCTGGCGGAGTTGACATTCGGTCCCAGGTTAACTGGCGATCCCCACGGATCTTCTGTGTTCTCCCGTTGTGAGACGTAGATATCCTGACCGCCGCTGCCGCGGCTCGGTTCGAGATGAAGTAAAGGCTCAGACCTTTCTTAGAGATGGCGGGATGCTGGTCAGTTACCGCTGAGTTCACCGTTGCTCCGAGATTGGTGGCTTCCGCCCAAGGTGTAAAGCCGGGTTGCCCATGTGCCGAAACCACTGGGAGCACGAGCAAGTACGAAGAAGTCACGATTGAGAATAGGTGCCTTTTCATGATGTTTCTCCTAAGGTTTGGGTATAAGGAAGCCTTGCGGCTCGCCTCACCGATAATGTGATTAAACGACGAAAACTCTTGGCCAGATCTGGCCTGTGCACTACGAGCGCTGCTATTCTTTGCCTACTTACTCTCGCGCAAATTGCATGAGAAACCTCTAAGCATGAAACCGGGGCCACAGGAAATAACAAAGCTCCTTAAGGATTGGAGTAACGGCGACCAAACGGCGCTCGACAAGCTGATGCCACTGGTTTATGACGAACTGCATTGGTTGGCGCATCAGCATATGCGGCGCGAGCAGGCGGGTCACATACTGCAGACGTCTGCGCTGATTAACGAAGCTTATTTGCGGCTGATCGATCAGCCGCAAATCAATTGGGAGAATCGCGCGCAGTTTTTCGGCATCGCTGCGCGCTTGATGCGCCGCATTCTGGTCGATGAAGCACGCAAACGCAACTCGGCGAAGCGCGGCGGAGGTGCTATTCAGGTTTCTTTGGTTGAAGCAACGAACGTGTCACAAACGCAGGCCGCTAACGTGGTCGCTCTTGATGATGCGCTAAAAACTCTCGAAGCCGTTGATGCTCGCCAGTGTGAGATTGTTGAGTTGCGTTTCTTTGGGGGACTAAGTATTGAAGAGACCGCCGAGGTGCTGAAGGTCTCGCCGGGAACAGTGATGCGTGACTGGACTTTCGCCCGCGCCTGGCTGCGAAATGAGATGAGCCGATAATGTCCATTTATGGACGAAGCCGCGCGCGCGAAGGCGGCTTTGGCATGCAGACGAACATCGAGATTGACTACGGCGCGTGGAAGTCATTTGAACGAGCGACGCCAAAAGTGAAATTTAAAGCAACCGATGTTCGCGTATTGTTCGCGCGAGAAATTTTTACACGCTTTTTCGCAATCGCTAAGTTCTTGAAGGGATTGGTGGCCAGGGACGGAATCGAACCGCCGACGCCGGCCTTTTCAGGGCCGCCTACCGAATCGCGTAAGTGGTTTGAAATTAACGGATGTTACTGACGATGAAAAGATTATGCCGTAGGGGATTTAGGATGGCTTGGGATGGTTTGGGCTGTTTTAGACTCCTCGATGTGCGCGTATTTGTGCGCGCGGCGGTCGAAGCTCGTGCCCTAAACGAGCCCATCGCGGCATAGCATGGTCACCTTCTTGACCTGGCTGGGATGCGCGGGTAGGGATTCGAACCGTCCGTCCGACCCCTACCGTGTCAAGGTAGTCCTGAGCGCCACGTAAAGCGCGTAATCCGCTTTTGCAGCATAAAAACTAACATCGCGGCTAGAGAAGTCACGAATACGCTGAATAAAACGGATAAGCGCGAAGCGAAGCGTGGCAAAATCGTGGCAAATCCATAATTCGTTGCTGCGGGCTTGTCCTTCATATATGGTCTTGTCCTTATATATATAGCCGCATATATTCGAACTCTGATGCCGTCACCAATACATCCCACTGGTAGACAATTTAAGCGCGTAGCGCCCTCATCAATTCCCTCATCATTCACAGACGCGTTCAACCACAAAAGAGTCTGTCAATAGACGTGTGTCGTAAGAAAAGATCCAGATACTGAAATTGCGACGGCGTCGCGCCGGATTGCTTAGTTGGTCTATCGATGACATTCTTCGCCCCGGTTGGATCGATTAAGGTTTAATCTTGGCGTACTCGGCCCTGGCTTGCTGATAGATGGGAATATCAGAGTCAGCGTCCTTCCAGAGCGTCAAAAAATCCTCGGTCAAAGTTATCTGGTCGCGCGAAGAGGACATGCAGCACGACGTGTATCGACCGTCTACGCTCAACCGCATCACGGCAGGGATCGACAAAGAGGGCACGCCTCTGGCCTTCGCACACAAAGTCGCCTGAGCGCTGGCAGGATTACGGCTGGTTTCAAAGACTCGATAGCCTTTCTGTGAAAGCAATCGAGCAGTAGATTGGCCAACGCCGGATGACGCTCCTGTAATTAAGACAACCCTCTGATTAAGCATTCTCATGTATGTTCGGCTCTCTCAATCCTTGCGTAGTAGCAACCAGATTCTCCGTCGCTTAAGTGGATATAGGCGACTTCAGGATCGGCGAAGAACTTGTCGATGATCGCTTCAGCATCACCATCCTGAATTAGTTTGGAATCCACTTGCCCGTCGTCCTGCGTGTATGCCCTCAGCAGGAGTGGCAGCTCCCGAAATTCATTAGGATAGCCGGTCACTATTTCCGCTTCAGGCTGGCAATCGTTTTCATGTATATAAATCGGGCCTGCTTCAGCAACGGAGTTAACTCCGTTGCGCAGCTTGTTTCGATCCGATTTGTCGCGGATGTCGGACTGCCAGCATCGTCTAACATTTTCATGTCATTATTGGCCACGTTAGGGAAAGCTGACTCTAGTAATGGTTCCAGGAAAAATGTTTGTGACGAAGAGATCGCCCGTATTTTCGTCCCGCGCCAGACTGGTTGGCGAGATCAAGCCGCCGCCGACTACCAAAACCGGTGCCGCATCGGCCGAACTATAGAAGCGTATGCGACCAGGTTGCTGCGCTAACAGATTCGTGCTGAATTCCAGCGTGTAGTAGCCCGTATCAAGCGCCAGTACATCGATTGCGGATGTTAGACCAGGAATCAATGTCTCGTGCTCGCCACTGTTTAGACTGACAGTCTGGACCTCGGCCAAGCCCTGTACGAACGGGAAACCCGTCAGCAGAGTGACCAACAGCTGGTTGCCCACACGATGGATGCTGTCCGGTACGGGTTCGATGAATGGGCGTCCGAAGGGAAATAATGGATTGGGTCGATCCGGAAATGCGACAAAAACGCTCGTTTGCCCGTCGCTGATATTGACCCGCTTTATATCGTTTTGAGCCGCATCGATGACGTAAAGGTGTTGCTGGAACCTTTCAATGCCGAAGAGATTCGACGAGCGTACTACATTTGGAAATCCCGGCTGCGGGTTGGGTGTGTAGTCGGGTAGATCTACAACAAGGCGGATCGAAAGCGACTCTCCGTCTGCATTGGTAAGGATGACTACATTCCCCGCAGCGAGCGCCGTCTGATCGCTAAGTGTCATGACGAAAGGTGACGACAACTGCTCCCAACCACCGGGTAGGATCAACTCCAGCACCGAAGCAAATATCGGCGACGAAGGCGGGCTCGAACTGGGAAATTCGAATCCGCTGACGTTCTGCGTCGAATCACCACCGGAAATAGTCAGATACAGGGTGTGGCCGTGGAGGTTCAGTCCTGTCGGGCCGCTCGGAGCCGGAGGTCCGCCAAGGTTGTTGACGCCAGACGGTAGGCCGCTGATCAAAGTTTCACGTGCTCCAGTTGATCGGTCGACGCGGGATAAACGTCCGGTGTTCGGAACCGCCGTGCCCTGCTCACTAACGAGGATTGAATTGTCTCCCGCGGTTATCATTTTCACCGGTGTCGTAAGACCGGTTGTGAGCACCGAGGTGGTCTGAGCCTGGCTGACGACAGCGGTCGCGAAGATCGCTGCAAGTAACATTGTCAGTTTCATAGCGCTGTGTTTCATGGTCACTCCTTTTATTGTTCAAATTTGTTCAGTTTCAGCTGATCAGTGTTTACGGAAAGACGTCGGGGGAAGAAGTTTGAGAGATATTACCTTCCCAGTGATTTCCAGTACCTGTCAGGTCCCAAAGCAAATCAGCTCCCGGCAGAGGCGCCACGCGGGGATCAGGATCGGTGCCGTTATGCAGTACGACGTTGTTAACGACCGAATCGTCGTCGGGGAATGGATCAGTAAAATGTGGTCGTCAACGGTGCGAGACGACCACCGTTCCTCCCATCGACTGAGGCTAAATCAATCTACACCTGTGAAGCGTGTACCGACGGAGTTGACGCATCTGCTCGCAATGAGATCCCCAGCTGCGTTATAGAATCTAGCAACCGCGGTACTGGTGAGTGTGTCATCCAAATTGTGTTCAACTTCCGCATTAACAACTATCCTTCCATTGGATGTGCCGTCCGCGTTGTACTGGAAGATCTTGAACGCGAGTGCGTAGGTTCGCGCTTGAACATGCCGCTGGACTCCCAAGCCGGGGTACCGTCTTGATGGCGGTGTTCCCGAAGCTTCCTCTATGTACGTACCGCCTTGGTTGTACATAACGAGCGACTTCCCAGGCGGGAACAGCGCAACGCCGGTCGTGCAATCTACGGAAGTAACCTGCAGGTCCCAAGTCCCGACGATCCCAGCTCCGACTGGATCTACAGGGGGCTCCTGGGCCGTGATGGTGGATTGTGAAATTGCCACTGCGGTAATGATCGCCACCATCCCGAACGTGATTGCGGTGATGTCATCCTTTTCATTGCTTTTGCCTCCTTCATTGGTGAGTCAATCTGTTTGGTCTTCCGGGCTCTGTTTGTGCTACCCAAAGAGTTATTCACTTGTCATGGCTCCAACTTAAACCGCGTTCCGACAGAGTTGGAACAGCCGGGCGCTCCGGGAATTCCGTCAACGCTGTAAACGATCGAATAGCCGTCCGTCGTAAACTCGTCACCGCTCTCGCTCAGTACCAGGGTCCCGCCGCCTTCCTGTTTTCCGGCAAATAATCCGGTCGTGAGATTACGGCGGAGGTGAACGAACTTGAAAGAGTAATCGCTCCAACCGCTGTCGCGCCTCCACAGACCGTGAGCTGCCGTACGCTCAAGCACAAAGGTGTTGTTTCGGAACGAGACGAGCATTGTTCCGTCTCTATGAAATGTAAATAGAGATTCAAACGCCGCTGTAGGTATAGGATCGCCGGTAGTGCAATTGCGCGGTGTGATCTGCACCAACCACACGCCCTCGAGACTGCGTTCCGGCGCTTCGTCTTGTGCTGTAACTGGAACTACCGAGATCATCAATATGACGACTGTCATGATGATCCCGCACTTCATATTTCTAAGCGTTGTCCTTTTCATTGTTTTATCTCCTTCGATGGTTTGTTCAGCGTGTCAGGAGCGGAACTCCGAAGAAAAAGAAAAGGTTCTTTCCTTTTGGGCGATGCCGCATTACAATGCCTCTACCTTTCCTGATATAGGCAAAACATGCCTTCGTCTGTTCCGCTCCGGAGTGAAAATACAAGGAGTGGAAGGACATGTCTTCGAATTTAGCCTTAGGTTTTTCTGAGTTTAATCTTAGGATGGACAACCCACCTGTTCAGAAGATTTACGAGTTTGAGGATTTTCGATTCGACGCCGAACATTTGATGCTCTACCGGCGAGGCGAGCCGATTCCGCTTGCTCCCAAGGCGGCGGAAACTCTCCTTATCTTTATCGAACGTCGCGGCCAAATCTTGAGCAAAGAGGAACTGATCGAGCAGATCTGGCCCGGTGCATTTGTCGAGGAATCTAACCTCTATCTTTATTTGTCCGTTCTAAGAAAGACCCTCGGAAACCAGAAAAGCGGCACTCCTTATCTCGAAACACTCAGGCGAAGGGGATACAGATTCGACGGCAGCGTTCAATTGATCTCGGACGGAAGCCGGGAAGAACCGCATTCGGCCCCGGTTCAAGTCATAGAACCGATCGACTCGTTTCGATCCGCCACAACGGATTCGCTGTCGGTTAACGACCTCCCAACGGACTCATCCGTTTGGCGTCAAACTAATCCGGCAGTTAATGATCTACCCGAATCGCGGCGGGACTGGCCCTTGCGACGCTCGTCATTTGCTGCGATTGGGGTAATAGCTCTTGTGGCCGCGCTTGCGCTCAGCTATACGTATTTCTTCAGCCGTCGTTCGATCAACTCGATAGCCGTTATGCCCTTCGCGAACGAAAGCGGCAATGCCGAACTCGAGTATCTTTCCGACGGCATGACCGAGACGCTCATCGCGAGTTTGTCGAAATTGCCCGACTTGCAGGTGAAAGCCAGTTCCTCTGTCTTCCGTTACAAAGGTAGTACCGACACACAAACCATCGGAAAGGAGTTAAATGCTCGTGCAGTCTTGTACGGGCGGGTCGTTCAACGCGGCGAGGATCTTGTCCTGCATGTCGAGTTGGTTGACGCTCAGACGGAAAACAGTTTATGGGGACAGACCTACAACAAAAAATTGTCGAACCTCATCGCCCTCCAGGGAGAAGTCGCACGCGACCTTGTTCGTGAACTTAGCTTAAAACCTTCGGGGGCGGACAAGCAGAAATTGGCGAAGAACTACACGGAAAACGTCGAGGCATATCAGCTTTTTCTAAATGGACGTTTCCATCATCGCAAACTAACCCCGCCGGAGATCAAAAAGGGCATTGCGTATTTACAGCAGGCAATAGATACCGATCCGTCCTATGCCCTCGCTTACACTGAGATCTCCAGGGCGTACACTGCGCTTGCTTTGGCCGGCGACATGAATCCGGGTGAGGTTCTGCTGAAAGCGAAAGCAGCGGCGCAACGGGCCGTCGAAATTGACGATGCGCTCGCCGAAGCCCACAGCTCATTAGGCTCCGTCTTTTTTTGGTACGACTGGAACTGGAAAGAAGCAGAGGAACATTTTATACGAGCCCTGGAACTCGATCCGAACAGTTCGATTGCTCACTTCGGCTATGCTGATTTCCTTTCCAAGATGGAGCGACCCGAGGAAGCACTCGCCGAAATAAAACGTGCCAGGGAGATCGAACCGTTCTCTCCATTTATCAACACCTTTGAGGCATGGTTTCTTGCCGCCGGGCAGCCAGATGCGGCGATGGAAAGAGTAGGGATCGCGATCGACCTCGATCCGAATTTTTTCTTTGCCCATTGGATCGCGGCCGAAATTTATAAAGGGAAAAAAATGTATCCCGAATCTATCGCCGAATCGAGGCTGGCGAAATCACTCTCACCCCACCAAACCTGGTCAGACGTCGGGCTCGCCTACACCTTTGTAAAGACAGGCCAGCTCAATGAATCGCGTGCGATCCTTAACGAAATGCTGCGGCTTTCGGAGTCGCGTTGGGTTCCGCCCTATCACATCGCGCTCGTTTACAACGCACTCGGTGAGACGGACCAGGCCCTGGCCTGGCTGGAAAAAGGTTATCAACATCGCGACCCGAAAATGGCTCTTTTGAAAGAAGAGAGATGGAAAAATCTTCGCGGGGATCCGCGCTTTCAGGACCTTTTGCGCCGTGTCGGTTTTTAGCTAGTTGGAAAGAATTGCCGAAACTATTGCGTTTCGCTCTTTCATATGGTTTTTCCGAATTAGATTTAACGTGAAAAGTAACTGAGGGACTTATCATGAAAACATCTCGGGTTTTCCGGATAGTCTTTCTTTCGATCGTGTTAGGCTGTGTTGGGCCGGCTTTCTCCCAATCTTCAACGGGCAGCATTTCGGGCACCGTAACTGATCAGAACAATGCGGTTGTACTGGGCGCTACAGTTTTTGGAAAGAATACCGAGACGGGATTCGTGCGTTCGGCGGTAACGAATTCATCTGGCCTTTACCGCCTCACAGACATTCCATGCGGATCATATGAAATAACGATCGAAGCGGCAAGCTTCAGGAAGCTTGAACGGGGCGGCATCACACTCGATGTCGGTCAGAACGCCATCATCGATGCAGTTCTGGAGCTGGGCGTGATCGAAGACTCTGTTACCGTCAACGAAAACGCGTCGATGCTGAATTCTACCACCGCCGAGGTAAGCACGCGCTTCGACAGCCTTCGCCTCTCTGAACTGCCGATCTCCCCGAACCGTAGTGTTTATAACGTACTTCTGTCCACACCCGGCGTCATCCAGCTGGCAAACGGCCAAGCGGCTTTCGCGACAGGTCTGAGTTTTTCAGCAAATGGCGGACGGATTCGTTCGAACAACTTCATGCTCGACGGCCAGGACATGAACGACCCAACATTCACCGGCGCCGAGGTCGCTCTAAACAATCCGGATGCGATCCGGGAAATCAGTATCATCACAAATCAATTTAAGGCTGAATACGGTCACAACGCGGCGTCGATCGTAAATGTCGTGGGTAAATCCGGCACGAATAATTACCACGGCTCATTGTTCTGGTATCACAACAACGAGCATTTGAATGCGTGCAATAACCTCGACGAGGTTGCAACAGGTGCTCCGACCGGTTTTTGCAATAATGACGCCGCTAGCGACGCCAGAAAGCGGGCTCCACGACGGAATGAGAATCAGGTCGGCTTTACTTTCGGCGGCCCGTTGACACTTCCGGTGTTTGGTGATGGGGGCCTGCATGTTTGGAAAGGTACCGATAAGACTTTTATTTTTGGTGATTATCAGCGATGGTCGGATCGGGCTCTTGTGTCTGGGCCCACCTTACGTGGAGCCCCGACCGATGCTGGGCGAGCCGTATTACATTCAGTCGTCGGCGATCGTCCTCAAGTTCAGGCTCTTCTGAGATCTGTGCCCGCAGGTATACCAAACGGCACGTTCGCGACATTTATACTGCTTGGGCAGCCATCTAACCAGACACATCGCGTGGAGCTCGGCGATTTCACAGGCTCGTCGCTGTTTGTATTTGACGACCACCAGGGCTCGTTGAGACTTGATCACGGGTTTAACGAAAAGAATCTGTTTTACGTCCGCTACCGATTTGATTCGCAAGACTCGTCCGGCGGCGGTCAGGTGACACCGCCCGGGCTGACAACGGTTAACGAAACGAGATCATCGGCTCTGGCGATCGTCCTAAACAGCGTTCTCACCAACAGATCTTCGAATGACGCCCGACTCGCATGGGTACAATTCAGTTCGCGAGGCGATGCTGAGTTTCCGTTATCAAAGACGATTCCTGCAATGTCGATCGTGGGCTTGGGGATAGTTCCATCGAACCAAGGGGCTCGCCTGTCACTAGGCTTTCCTCCCAATTTGCCCGGCTTTCGCCAGCATGATACCTATCAAATTACTGATGCCTTTTCATATGTCACCGACAGCCACAGTATGAAGTTTGGCGTTGAATTGCGCCGGACGGATGCCAGGCTCCTTGGGATTTTGAATACGAGGGGAGATTTGAATTATGTTTCTCCGCCGCCACTCCCTGGACAGCCGGTCAACATCTCGAACTTCGTCAACGATATCGCGCAATCGGCTACCAAGAACTTCCTGCTGGCGGGCGGCGAGAGTGAAGGTTTTTATCGCTGGCATGAGTTCTATGCCTTTGCTCAGGATGAATGGAGGATCCGCGATAACTTGACCTTGACTTTTGGAGTTCGCTACGAGTATCCGGGTGACCGGTTCAGTTACTTGAGAGAACTAAATGGCCGGATCCTGGCTGCTAACGGCAACAACCCGGTATTCAGGCTGGGCCCCATTCCGGAAACCGATGCGAATAATCTGATGCCGCGGATTGGCTTCAATTGGAATCCGCGCACGGCCAAAAAGGGGAAAATCGGCTTTTTTACGGGAGGAGACAAGCTCGTGGTCAGTGGCGGTTATTCGCGAACCTATGACCCGATCTTTATGAATCTCTACGTGAATATGGGTATCTCGTTTCCCTTCGTCGCAACTCCGCGAATGCCGACAACAGATGCTTTCTTAGCTGTCCGAGATACGACGGTGCCGGATTTGTCTCAGGCGAATCTTTTCACCAGAACGGTCGTTTCGGCAGACATTCGCTCTCCGGCGACAGATCAAATTTCTTTTGAGGTCCAACGCCAGCTAGCGAGAGACTTCCTAATGAAAATCGGATACATACGGACTCGCGGAACCGGCTTATTGCAAAATATCGACGGAAATCCTTGCCTTCCGCTCCCGACATGCACTCGCGTGAATCCCAACCTGGGAATAATCGGCTTGACAACAAATTCTGCCAGCTCTACCTACGACGCTCTTCAGGCAAGTTTGACAAAGCGCTTGAGTCGTAATTTCAGTGCCGGCCTGCATTACACATGGAGCACGCTCATAAGCGATGTGACCGATGTCTTTGCTGCTTCTACGTCGGAATTTGCCCGCTCGCAAGATTCTTTCGATCGTCGCGCTGACCGCGCCCGTTCGGGGTATGACCGCCCGCACCGGTTGACGGGGAACTTTGTGTATGAGCTTCCGTTCTATCAGCACCAAACCGGATCAACGGGCAAGTTTTTTGGCGGTTGGCAGCTTAATTCATTCTTCACTTTTCAAAGCGGAGCACCCTTTACTGTTACGCTTGGTTCGGATCCTACCGGGTCCGGGAATCCGATTCGTCCGAATCTAAATACAAAT
>DASWDX010000287.1:0-3116 GCA_036395055.1 Pyrinomonadaceae bacterium
ACTGGTTCTCGGCATTCACGACTATGCGCGTAAAAATCGATTTACTACCGCAGTGTTAGGTTTGTCGGGTGGTATCGATTCCGCCGTGGTGGCCGCGCTGGCATGTGAAGCATTAGGCGCGGAAAACGTTTTGTCGGTGATGATGCCTTCGCCCTACTCTTCGCGCTCGAGTGTGGCCGACTCAAGGGAGCTGGGACGACACCTCGGCATGAAGGTGATTGAGCGGCCAATAACCAAAGCTTTCGAGGTGTTGCTGAAAGAACTCGATTTGCCGCCGGCAACCGCGGAGTCCAGTTCACATGCGACCGAGAATCTGCAGTCACGCTTACGCGGAAATATTCTGATGACGATCTCCAATGCGGAAGGGCGCCTGCTGCTTTCTACCGGCAACAAGTCGGAGCTTGCCCTGGGCTATTGCACTCTTTACGGAGACACCAACGGCGGACTGGCGGTGATCGGGGACGTATTGAAGACTGAGGTCTATTCGCTGGCGCGCCATCTCAATCAGGAAGCCGAAATCATTCCTCGATCCATCATTGAGAAGCGTCCCTCGGCAGAATTAGCGCCCGGGCAGTTTGATGACCAATCACTACCACCCTACGACAAGCTGGATCCAATAATCAAAATGTATTTTGAGCAGAAGGCAACTCCCGAAGAGATCATCGCAGCGGGAAACGATCCGACAATGGTCTACGACATTTTGAACCGAGTGGAATCGCCAGCCAATGAATTCAAGCGGCGCCAGTTGCCGCCCACGCTAATTATCTCGCGCAATGCGATTGGCATTGGAAGGCGTCGCCCGGTGACGCATCGCTATCGACGGCCAACGCAATGTTGATTTTGCAGGACTGGCATTCTTGCCTGTCATTTTTTAGTTACCGCTGTCAATTCGCACCAGACAAATCTTACGAGGGACAGACAAGAATGTCTGTCCTGCCAAAACCGAGGAGACTCTTAAAGAAGGATCGTCACGAACGAAGAGTTTCATCCGGAAACGGTTGTGCCCTACATTGCGCCCTCGATTCCTTATGAGGGCCGGCGCGACTTTTTCATTTTCACCGATCGCGGCACAGAAAAACTCGAGCGCATCGCGCTGGTTCGTTATCCCGATGAGCACCTGCGATGGTTTTTCGAACTCATCAATCCTCCGGGCAGAGAGACTCAGGCAACGTTGAAGAAAATTGTTGAAGAACGAAGCCCGAAGACTATTGCCCTAAACTTCGGCGGCACGCGCGGCGCGACCAACGGTTTGACGTACGATGCCTACAAGTTTCTCGCGGAGACGCTCGGCAAAGAATACGTGAACAGGTTTGTCACGGCTGCTCCGTTGATTGTCGAGTACATGGACACGCGCCTGCCGGATGAACTGGAACATTACCGTCAGGCTGTCGTGCTGACTGAGATCATTACGCGGCGCGCTTTTTCCAATGAAGTGATCACCCCGGACAAGACCACCGTTGCGGATGTGCGTTATTGGTGGTTGCAGCAAATGAACAATAAGGGTCTCGACACGTGGTTCCACCCTGACATGCGGATTCAGCGCCGCAATCAGGAGACGGGAAAGACACAGCAGTTTCTAAGTGTCGCGGATGAGTCGGAAGTTATCCGGCGCGGCGACGTGATTCACATAGATTGCGGCCTTAACTACATGGGGCTGAGCACTGACTGGCAAAAAATGGGTTACGTGCTGCGAAAGGGCGAGCATGACGTCCCTGAAGGTTTGCGGCGCGCGCTGGCCAACACCAATCATCTTCAGGATGCGTTGTTTTCACACATCAAGCCGGGCGCGTGGGGCTATGAAGTTTACGATGCAACAATGGCGGACATGAAAACCGCCGGCATTGAAGCGATGATCTATTCCCATTCAATCGGCAATCAGGGTCATGGACTGGGCGCCAGCGTTGACTTTCGCCGCCCAGTCGCGGGAGCCACATCGTTCGAGCCGCAGTTTCGCGAAGGCTCGTATACTTCAATCGAATTGAATACAAGCACGCCGGTAGCGGAGTGGGGCGGTCAGAAAGTCACCGTTATGTTGGAAGACGATGCTTATTTGACTACGGACGGAATGAAATGGTTTCGACCGCGGCAGACTGCGTTTTATGTGGTCAGGTAAGTGGGAAGTAACGCAAACTGTTAGTTTGCGGACAGACGCTGATGCGGCGTCAGACCCCAAACTAACAGTTGGCGTTATTAAAATGCTCACCTGGCATAGCGTGCGTAGACTGATCTCACCTTCTCCAGAAAGTCTCTACGGTCGACAATGTAATAAAGCTTGACCTTGCCGAAACCGCCGGAAAGTTTTTCTATTAATTGCTCCAGGGTTTCAAACTGATCTCCGGCCGAAATTCCTTTCGCATCCAGATAGCCGCCATAACGCAGACGCCGAATCAACTCCTGCAATGTCAGCCGGCCTTCAAACGTCCGCCCTCCATGAACGTGTGAGCGGCTCACCAGATACTGAACGATCAAAGCCTCGCTATAGACGACCGGCGCCAGGAAGAGCCGGGCGCCCACTTTTTCCCAACCCTCAGAGAGCCGCTGCGAAGGGCTTACGGCGCGCACGCCATTAAAGACTTCCGTCCAGTCGGTCTTCGGGTCAGAACGTTCAAGATAAGCGCGCGTGGCCTCAAATAACCACGAGTCAGCTTCCATATCGAGGTTCTGACCAAGTGAATCGAGCCAGTCGAAAAAGACCGCGCGCCTGTCAGATTTTGCTTCGACGATCTGAAACTGGTTGTCCCTCTGAGGCAGAGCTTTGATCAGTTTCTTCCGAGCGACATCAGTCGCTTTCCCGCCTTCGATTCGAACTGTTTCCAGGCAGGCATGCCAGCGTTTGGCCGCCTGACAGTAGGGACAATGGGGATGCTTCTCTTCGCTGTCAAAGAATGGTGGAACAGCTTTCGGCGCTGTCAACTCAGCTACAGTCGGGCAATATTTTCTTATCTCTGAGTAGGCGGTCCGTGGGGCGAAACCTAACTGCGTTGTGAAGATATTGAACGTGCAGGCGAGACACACGAGCGTTGAATATTCAGTAACACTTCCTGGCGGGAAGGGGCTGAGATCAAGTGCTCGTTTCTGCTTCGCGATCACCATTCTGAAATCAAGCAAAAGCTGAA
>DASWDX010000288.1:0-6901 GCA_036395055.1 Pyrinomonadaceae bacterium
GAAACAGGAGAAGCCTTGGCTATCACATCGGTGACACGACGGCGCGACCTGACTGTCTTTGGCGTCGCGGGCCTTTTGATCGTGCTCGTCATGCAGTTGGCCCTTTCAGTCAGGCAGGAATCCCAAACCTGGGATGAGGGCAATCATATCTTTGCGGGTTACCGGTCGTGGACAAACGCGGACTTTGGGTTGAACCCGGAACACCCACCGCTGGTCAAAATGCTTGCTACCGCACCACTCCTTCCCTTGCAGTTGCAAACTCCGAAATTGCAGGACCGCGATTTCAAGATAGAAGCATTCCTGGACGGCAAGGAATTCCTTTATCAAAACGATGCAGACATGATCCTGTTTCGCACTCGCATGGCGGCGGCGATCTTGACGGTGCTCTTGGGCCTGCTCGTATTCCTGGCAACCAATGAAATGTTCGGCAGGGGCGCGGCCTTTATTGCCCTGATGCTGTTCGTCTTTGAGCCGAACCTGCTAGCCCATGGTGCTGTGGTGGCTACCGATGCGGGCATATCGTGTTTCATGTTCGCGACGATTTACGCTTTCTATCGTTATGTGAAATCTCCTTCACTTTGGCGTCTGATTCTGGTTGGCCTGGCGGCGGGTCTGGCGCTCGCCGCCAAGCATACCGGGCTGCTGGTATTCCCAATGCTGATACTGCTGGCGCTTTGTGAATTGCTGCGCAGCCGCCAAGCCAAATATCGCAATATCGATCACAGCGCTGATCGGAGCGTCGGCGCAGTTGCGAAAACTAGCAAGTCCGCCGTCAAATTGGCTGTGGCGCTGGTTATCACAGGCGTCATCGCTGTCGGCGTGCTGTGGGCTTTTTACGGATTCCGCTACGACGCGAGGCCGTCCGGATTGCGGTTGAATCCATCGTTAGCTGAGTACACGCAAAAGCTCAAACCTCGGGAAGCCAGGGCCATCTTAACGTTGGCGCGTTGGCACTTGCTCCCGGAATCATATTTGTACGGGTTAACGGACGTGCGCCAGATCGCAGACTTCATGCAGACGTATATCTTCGGCAAGGTCTATCCCCATGGAGTTTGGTTCTACTTTCCCGCAGCGTTTTTGATCAAGTCCACGCTTGGTTTTCTCATCTTGTTGTTGCTGGCGGTGGGCGCGGTCGCGACGCGCAAGCTGAATCGTTGGCGAGAAGTTCTGTTTCTGATCGTGCCTCCGGCGTTTCACTTAGCCGTCGCGATGAGTTCGGGATTGAATATCGGAGTCCGCCACATCCTGCCGTTATATGTGTTTTTCTCCGTTCTCATCGGCGGCGCTGCCTGGACCCTTATTCGAAGTGATCGACGTTGGGGTTATGCGATCGCGGTACTGCTTTTGTTTCATGCGATCTCCTCTTTGCGAGTTTTTCCAACTTACATTGCCTATGCCAACGAACTATGGGGAGGTCCGGCGAACACTTACAAATATCTGAGTGACTCGAATATGGATTGGGCGCAGCAACTCAAAGCAACGAAACAATACCTGGATCAGCGCGGAGTGAAGAACTGCTGGATTGCTTACTTTGCCCAGGGTCTGGTAGATCCCGGGTACTATGGAATTCCGTGCAAGCTTCTGCCTACCGTGGTGACTCCATGGTTCCAGACGCCGGTTGAGGCCCCAGCCTCAATTGATGGGCCGGTGTTGATTAGCGCCGGCACTCTCTCAGGTTTTGAAACCGGACCCGGCCCGCTGAACCCTTATGATCAATTCCAGAGAGTTAAGCCCACGGCGGTAATCCAATATGGGATCTTCGTGTTCGATGGACACTTTGATATCCCGCTGGCCTCTGCGTTGGCCCACGAGCAACGTGCCAGGGAGTTATTCGAGGCAAATCAAATAGACCGGGCAAAAGAAGAAGCGCAAGCGGCGATCGCGGTCCATCCCGATTGCGTGCCGTCACAGGTCTTGCTTGGCGATATGATGATGGAAATGAAACGACCCGCTGAGGCGCGAGCTGCATACGAGAAAGCTCTGAGGCTGGCGCAGACCGTGGAACCCGAATTCCAACGCCACTGGATTCCGACTCTCAATCAAAAGCTTGAAGCAGTAGCAAACGCGCAGCCCTTCGGATCAAAAGGAGCGCAACGATGAATCTGCCGCATCGTCTGCGCTCCAGGTACGGGATTCACTTACCGGCTGCCGGTACAGCCGTTGCCAGGGTGAGCTTGCCGCGCAACTCTATCTGCTGCGACGAGCGAGCAATGAGCACGTCAAAAGCACCAGGCTCGGCGCGCCACTGCCGGGAGTCTACGTCGTAGTAAGAGAACGCACGTTTGTCGAGTATGATTAATACCTTTTTTGTCTCTCCCGGGCGAAGGTTCACCTTCACAAAGCCTTTCAGCTCCTTCGCTGGGCGTGGGACTTTCGCTTGCGTGACGCCTACGTATACTTGCGCGACATCAGCACCCTCGCGTGTCCCTGTATTCTTTACCTCGAAGGAGACCTCATAGCGCGGTCCTGAAGAGTCGCCCTGCGGCGCAGCACTCGCAAAGGGTTTAATAGCCAGGTTGCTGTACTGAAAGGTTGTGTAGGAGAGTCCCAATCCGAACGGAAAGAGTGGCTTCGTGCCATTGTGCTCATAGCCGCGATAACCAACGAATACTCCCTCTTTATAGACGACGCGGTTCGTGCCCGCCGCAGGATAGTAGCTGTCGTGTGTCGGGTTATCTGCCCAGCGACGTTCGAAGGTGATCGGCAAACGCCCCGACGGGTTCACATCTCCAAAAAGAACTTCGGCCAGCGCCGTGCCACCTTCCTGCCCCGGATACCACGCCTCGAGTAAAGCCGGTACACGATCGACCCAGGAGTTCATATCCACACTGCCTCCGGAGGTCATGACGACAATCGTATTCTTGTTTGCTGCAGCCATCTGCTGAATCAACTCGTCTTGTCCGGGTGGCAGACCAAAGGTCCTGTCCGCACCCTCGCTCTCAGTTTCTGGATCGAATCCCGCGGCAACTACAACCACATCAGCTTGCGCGGCAAGTCGCTTCGTTTCCGCGTCAACATATTGCCCGGCTCGCACGATTCCCAATTTTAATCGCCCACCGAGCCACTGCGACCGCCCACGTTGCTCCAGCACGACTTTATGCGGCACAGGCCCAAGCGAAAGTGTGACAAAGTCAACGAGAGCCTTGTTCGCCGTCCAATTGTCCAGAATGAGTTTGTCATCCACATAAAGGCGGTATGCGCCGCCGTCTTCACCCGTCGATTGCACGAACACGTCATATGAACCTGAATCTTTCGGGAGGTAATAGCCGGTCCACCGTGACGAAATCGTTTTATCAGGAAAGGCCAGGCGCGCACCCGTTCCGTAGTTGATCCGTCGTTCGATACGGGTCACTGCCGGAGTTCCTTTCAACTCGAAGTTGTTGAAGTATTCGGCGTTGAGACCGGGTTGCCCGTTGCTCGCAGACGTGGTGAAACTTGTCGCCTCAGCCAACTCTGCCAGGGAAGGCACCCCACGCGCGTAATGCACCTGGACCGCGGTGCCCAGATAATTGCTTATGCCCTGCAGGTAACTGATAGCCGCAAAGGGCTCCACCCGACCGCTACCACCACCGACGGGCACGGCCGGATAAGCGTTCGGTCCCACAACCAGAATGGATCTGATCTTTTGCTTATTGAGTGGTAATAGACCGCGTTCGTTCTTCAGCAGCACGATACCCTGACGCGCGGCATCGAGTGCTACCTGACGACCCATCTGGTTGTAGCGGGGAATAGACCAGTCCCTCTGATCACGGTCGAGCCACCCAAAGCGCACGGCTGTGCTCAGAATGCGGCGCACTTTGTCGTCGATTGTGGCCACGGAAACTCTACCCTGCTCAATCGCCGGCTTGAGGATCTGCTGATTCATATGCGCGCCGAAAGGCATTTCCAGGTCCTGGCCGGCGTTCGCTGCCTCGACCCCATCATAGGTAGCAAACCAGTCTGACATCATCACGCCATCAAAACCCCATTCCTTCTTCGCCACGTCGTTGAGCAGGTATTTGTTCTGCGACATATGGAGGCCGTTGGTTATATTGTACGAATCCATGATGGCTCCGACGTGCGCCTCTTTCACGGCGGCCTCGAAGACGGGCAGGTAAATCTCTCGCATCGCGCGCTCGTCAATGATTGAGTCCGTATTGTGGCGATCAAACTCAGAGTTGTTTCCCATGAAATGTTTGATGGTGGCGCTGACACCCTGGCTCTGCACGCCTTTGATGTAACCGACGGCAATGCGCGAAGCCAGGAAGGGGTCTTCGCCGAAGTACTCAAAGTTTCTTCCGTTCATAGGTGCGCGATAGATGTTTACACCTGGTCCCAAAAGGAAGTGCACGCCTTTGGCGCGTGCATCACGTCCAAGCTCCGTGCCCACGCGCTCGGCCAGCGCGGGATTCCATGTGGCCGTCAGCGCAATTCCCCCAGCCATGGCTGTGGCTGGACCAAAATTGCGGACGCCGATCGGGCCATCGGCCATTCTCAATCGCGGTAGGTTGAGACGCGGGATGTCGCGAATGAAAAAATCGTCAACACCCCCGAGCAGGTTGATCTTTTCCTCCAGCGTCATCTGGCTAAGGATAGATTCAACCCGGCCCTCGACCTCGACCGGGGAACGAACAGAATACGCTGCGGGCGATTGGCCCAGGGCACATACGACAATCGAGATAAGAATTGAAAGAACAATGATCGACCAAAGTTTTCGCATTGGATTCACCTTTTCCAGGCTGGAAATGAACTGCCGCGTGCGCATGGTATGCGCACCGAAATCCAACAGCAAGATGAAATATGGTGAATGGTCGGGCACAGCCAAGGGAGCGTTGCCGGACCTGCTCATGCAGCTGGGACGGCGTAGCGATTACAGAACCCAGCGCGGTAGCGACGGATGCCGGCACTCACGTTCGGTAGATGGGACAGAAATAGACAATCTCGATCATCCGTCGGTAGCACCTTGTCGCTCCAGCACTCGGCCTATGATGAGTGCAATTGCTTCTGACATAGCACCGATGGCGCGCAATGATTTATGTTAAGATGCCCGCTCGCAACCGATTGAGTTTTTGGATACTGAGAGCAACGCCACTCAAAGTTTGCGAAAGATCCACCAAACCACACTAAAGGTAAACAGACATGACAGCTGGAACCTGCAGCTTCATCACGGCCTTGACGTTTGTCGGATGCCTAATGTTTTCGACGATTTCGTCTCATTCGCAGCAACCAGCTCTTGGAATCTTTGATAGTCAGGCCGATGTGGGCCAGGTGAAGCATCCCGGCTCGGTTACCTACGACGCCAGCAGGCAGGAATACACGGTCACAGGTTCCGGCACGAATATGTGGCTCGGCACAGATGAGTTTCATCTGGTGTGGAAACGCCTGAAAGGAAACTTCATTCTTAGTACGCGGGCACAGTTTATCGGCAAGGGTGTTGAGCCACATCGAAAGATCGGTTGGATCGTGCGCTCGAGCCTTGAATCGAAGTCGCCTCACGTCACCGCCGTGGTCCATGGCGATGGTCTAACGTCTCTGCAGTTCCGGCGAACAAACGGTGCTGATACCGAGGAGAAGATATCCACCGTAAAAGCCGCGGACGTGTTGCAGTTGGAACGAAAGGGCAATACCTACACGATGTCCGTCGCTCGCTTTGGCGATGCGTTTACGTCGGAACAAATCACGGATCTGATACTGGGAGATGAAGTTTATGTGGGCCTGTTTGTCTGCTCACACAACAAGGATGTGGTGGAGCAGGCTGTGTTTAGCAACGTGCGGATCACGGTGCCGGCTAAAGACAACTTCGTTCCTTACCGAGACTACATTGCCAGTGATTTGGAAATCCTGGACGTCGAGAGTGGACGCCGGCGAACGATCTACCATGTCGCGGATTCTCTGCAGGCGCCGAATTGGACTCGAGACGGAAAGTCGCTGATCTATAACCGCAACGGCCGGCTGTACCGATTCGATCTCGCCTCAGGAACGCCAAAAGAACTCAATACCGGTTTTGCCATCAGCAACAACAACGATCACGTGCTGTCGTTCAACGGCAAGCTGCTCGCCATCAGCAATCACATCAAGGAAGAACAGAATCAGTCGAATGTGTTCACGATGCCGGTGCAAGGCGGAACGCCGAAAAGGATTACGACAACTGGACCTTCTTACTTGCATGGCTGGTCGCCCGATGGCAAGTTCCTGATCTACACGGCGCAACGGAACGGCGAGTTCGACATCTACAAAATCCCCTCGGCCGGCGGCACAGAGACAAATCTCACCAACTCGAAAGGTCTGGATGACGGTCCCGAGTACACGCCGGACGGAAAATACATTTACTTCAACTCGACACGCACGGGCTTGATGCAACTCTGGCGAATGAAACCCGACGGCGGCGGGCAGGAACAGGTAACCAATGACGAATTCAACGATTGGTTCCCACACATCTCTCCGGATGGGGAATGGATCGTCTTCCTTTCTTTTCTTAAAGACGTTAGGCCTGACGATCATCCATTCTATAAACGGGTTTACATCCGCCTGATGCCGGCCGGCGGCGGCCCTGCCAAAGTCGTCGCTTACGTATACGGTGGGCAGGGTACGATCAACGTTCCGTCGTGGTCACCAGACAGTAAACGCATTGCGTTTGTAAGCAATTCCGATACGAAATGAACCTGCGCGAACAGGTGCTTGTTCGCAGGCCGCGCAGCCCGCCGACAAAGCGGGAGGAGGGAATTCCATGAAGATTGGTTGCACAGTTTTTGCAACGGGCCGTCTCGTTCTTTTGTTGGCAATAGCGGTTACTGCCGCGGCTCAGACTCAAAGGCCGCAACCATCCTCGAAGCCCACCATAGTCATCGTTCACGGTGCGTGGGGTGGCAGTTGGGCTTTTCGCAAAGTCGAGGCATTGCTCCGTGAAAAGGGCTTCAACGTC
>DASWDX010000289.1:0-2908 GCA_036395055.1 Pyrinomonadaceae bacterium
CAGTTCCGCCAGATATTCGCCGCCGAGGCGGATTGAGGTTTCGGGTTGATAAAGTTGGCTCTCCTGTACGGCACTCATGCCTGCATTTGAAGCGTACTTCTGCGCAGCGTCGATCGTTAGTTGCAACAAACCGCGTGCGCCGGCGGGAGACTTTGCTAGCGGACGAAACACGCTCTCCTGTCTTATCAGAGCCAGGATAAAGCGTGGATCGATTTTGCGGGCTTTGGCCGTGCTCATGATTGCCTGGCGGTAAGGCGCCGGATAGCGATCGGCGATGGCTTCTGCCTGCGAACGATTGCGCTCCGCACGCTCGTCAACCAACCTGGCCCGCTTACTATTGGCAATGTTTGCTAGTCGCTCGGTCGCCAACCATCCATAATACGAATCGATCCCTCCGGGCACAGTCAGATAGGCAGCAATGGCGTCATCGCGATGGCCAGCGTGGTCCAAGCTGTAAGCTTTTAGATAAGCAACTTCCGCCGCGTTTGTGGCCACACCCTTTTGGAAAGTTTTCCCACTCAGTTCGTCGGCCGCCGCTGTTGCGCGCTTCCAGTTACCTTCTGCAATCTCCATACGGAGTTGGCCAAATAATGCGTTGATATCGGTGGGCGTGCCGGAGAATCGCTGTCTAGTGCGCGCAATCCAGGCGGCGGCATCCTGCAAACGTCCAGCTTCGCGTAGTGTGTCGATGGCATTCAGGTGTGCAGTCTCAATTCTTTCGCCGTCGGCAAAGCGACTAATGTATTCGACGTAGCGGTCGGCGGCTTCTGAAGTCCTACCCAAGCGGAGAAGGGAACCAGCGCTGAAGTTCAGTCCTTCGCGACCTTCCTTGGTGGAAGGGTAACTGCGGGCGAGGCGATCATAGGTGTTGTAGGCTTCGTAGTAACGACGCTCCTGGAAATATGAACGGCCGAGGCCGAGTAGCGCCTCGGCTACTCGCGGATCACCAGGGTAGTAGTTCATCAAAGCCTGCCAGTGTTCGCGTGCCTCATCGAAAGCGCGATTGGCGTGGTAAATGCTGGCACGGCGCAGGTGTTCCTCGGGCGACAGGCGTGTGATTGTTCCTCTAGCGTTGCGCGCGAGGCGATCGTCCCGGCGTACTGTGGCGAGGCTGGCGTCGCTGTTAGAGTGCTGAGCCGCAGAGAGACCGGGGACTGTGGTCACGCCGAGCAGGGTGACTAGAACTAACACGAATAATGAACGCTTACGAAATGCCACTGACTAAAAGCTCCTCTTAGCGATCGGCAACCATCAGAGGTCCGCAATCAGCACGCTCACCCGGTACGGCAGATGGTACTGACAAGAGCGGCTGCCCACCGTACTTCTTACTCTTCGATGATCTCAAAGCTGGAAACGATTTCCGCGGTTGGCCTCAATGTTGCTGCAACGCTGCAGTATTTCTGTTCTGAAAGCTCAATTGCCTGAGTCACGGACCGCTCTGAAACCTTACGCCCCCTGACAATGTGATGCACTTCCATTCGCTTATAGCTACGCGGATGCTCTTCGCGACGCTCGCCGCGAACTTCAACGCGATAGCCGGTCACGGCCTCGCGCTTCTTCCGGAGAATAGAAACCACATCCACTCCGGTGCACGATCCCAGCGCCAACATTAGCAATTCCATCGGGCTTGGAGCGGAATTACGCGCCCGCTCAGTGTCAATCGTCACCGCATGACCCGAAGGTGAAATCGCAACAAAAAGATCATCGTCCACTAAATCTATAACCGCTTTGGGATCCTCGGTATTCATTACGGTGACCTCCGAGCAGAGGATAGCACAGGGGGCTGCTTGATAGCGGCCGATCGAGATAGGGGCCCTTGCCGAACCTTGGTGCATGATTTGGCGCATTTTGCCGGCGCAAATTCGCTGTTTGGCAAGCAAGATTAATTAATTATCATAGTTTTGCGACGAAAAACTTTCTTGCGAGTTCGTGGCACGGTCCTTGTTTTGATCCCCATCAACGAGGTGTGTTTTGTTTCGATTCTGCAATGGAAGGTGCCTGTGGGTGAAGTAGGTTTAGCATTGCGCTAACGTGGTGTCTGTGCCTGTCTGTTGCTGAGAACTGGAGGAAGAAAATGATCTCAATTAAAAAATCCCTGATGGCATTTCTTGCGGTAATTCTGTTAGCCGCGGGAACTACGCTTACTCAAGCTCAACGTCAAACCTATCGGGGGACGACCCGTTCGGTGCGACAACTAATACTTCGAATTGAAAATAGTACGGATGTTTTCCGCAATACGATAAATGCGCAGAATCAAACTCGCATTTACACAACAGGCGGAACAAATCTGAACAACCTGGTAGATGATCTCGATCGGGCTGTCGTGCAACTGCGCGACCGGTTCGACCGGAGGCAGTCGACTGCGGCGGACGCGCAGGACGTTCTTAATCGCTCTGCATTGATCGACCGTTTCATCACAGACCGAAATATTCGCAGCGTGGCAGTGCTGCGAAATTGGGCTAACCTGCGTGCTGACTTGAATCAACTGGCGAGTGTTTACAATTTGACTTGGCCGGCAATTGGTCAAACTTATCCGAGCCCCAATTATCCGAGTACTGGCTATGGCGCCAATCAGTTGACCGGGACCTATCGCCTCGATCCATCACATAGTGACGATCCGACCCAGGCGGCTGATCGTGCCACACAGTCTCTGCCCTATGGCGATCGAACACGGTTGCGTAATCAACTAGCCGCGCGGCTTGAATCACCTGATCAGCTCGCAATCGAGCTGCGAGGCCGGAGTGTGACGCTGGCATCGTCACGTGCACCGCAAATCAGCTTTTCAGCCGACGGTGTTGAGCGTGTCGAGACTACGAATAGGGGTCGTACGATTCGCGCGCGCGCGATGCTCAACGGCGATCAATTGATCGTTAGCTCAACAGGAGATCGCGACACCGAGTTCAACGTC
>DASWDX010000290.1:0-4460 GCA_036395055.1 Pyrinomonadaceae bacterium
CAGGAGAAAGTTTTGGTTGAAGTGGGACGGGAGACGACGCTTAACGCTGCTCTTTCGATTGGCCCGCTTGCCGGCGGCACGGTAGAGGTGACCTCGGAAGCTCCCGTAATTAACACGTCGCAGCAGGACTTTTCGACGAATATCAACCAGACTTCGATCAATGAACTGCCGATCAATGGCCGGCGATGGTCTAACTTTGCTTTGTTGACGCCGGGCGCCGTGCCTGACGGCGTATTCGGCCTCATCAGCTTCCGCGGTATCTCGGGCCTGCTAAATAACAACACGATTGACGGCGGCGACAACAATCAAGCCTTCTTCTCGGAAGAGCGAGGCCGCACGCGTCTCAGCTATTCGATCAGTCAAGCCGCAGTCCGTGAGTTTCAGGTCAACACTTCTAACTATTCCGCCGAATATGGACGCGCGGCGGGCGGTGTGGTCAACGCGATCACCAAGTCAGGCACAAACGAGTTTCACGGTAACGCGTTCCTTTACGTTCGCGACGAACAGTTTAACGCTCGCAATCCGCAGTCGTTCCAGACTCTCGCAAATGGGTCGGTCGTTGCGGTGTTCCCGGAAGACAATCGCAAACAGTTTGGCGCCACAATCGGCGGGCCGATAGTCAAGGACCATCTATTCTTTTTCTTCAGCTACGACGAGCAGAGAAGAAATTTTCCGACCGTCGCTATCCCCAACAATCCGACCTTCTTCAGCACTTTGAATAGGACGGCCCTGTTGGCTAAAGGGCTTACCAGCGCACAAATTGACCAGGGTTTTGCCTTCCTGCAGAGCCTGACCGGCGAAGTCCCTCGCAAGGGCAACCAGAGGCTATTCCTTCCGAAAATCGACTGGCGCGTTAACGACAACAACACCTTCAGCGCCAGTTTCAATCGGCTGCGCTGGCTTTCTCCCAATGGAGTGCAAACGTCATCTACAACGACGCGTGGCCGCAACAGCATAGGTGACGATGCGGTAGATGTGGATTGGCTGACGTTGCGGCTTTCGTCAACAATTTCGCCGACGCTCGTGAACGAGGCCCGCTTTCAGTGGGGGCGTGACTTCGAGCGTCAGCAATACGCGGGGCCTTTTACCGGGGAGCCCGCAACTGCGCCAAAGGGAGCCGCGCCATCAATAGCAATCACTGGTGGCCAGACCTTTGGAAAGCCCACCTTCCTCGACCGCACTGCATTCCCGGACGAGAGGCGCTGGCAATATGCCGATACCGTCACCATGACGAACGGCAACCACACCATTAAGTTTGGTGGTGATATCAACCATGTCAAGGACACCGACGATAATCTCTTCACTGAAGCCGGTTCGTATGCGTATAACCAGGGAACTACGCCCATCAACGATTTCATCCTTGACTACATGAACTGGGTACTTGGCGGAACCTTGCGAACTGCCGGAACGAAGTGCATCGCACAGCCCACGAAGACCGTGGGGCAATGTTATGGCGGCACATTCAACCAGGGTTTCGGACCATCGAAATTTATCTTCACCACGGATGACTTCAATTATTTCATTCAGGATGAATGGCGCTATACGCCGCGTCTGACTGTCAACCTTGGTCTGCGCTATGAATACCAGCGCTTACCCGACCCGCAGATACCCAACGCACTTTTTGACAATGACCCGCAATTCGCAGATTCAACGGGTAGGTTCCCAAAAGACCGAAACAACTTCGGTCCGCGCGTCGGCTTCGCTTGGGACATGACGGGCGATGGAAAGAATTCGCTGCGCGGTGGCTACGGTATCTACTATGGCCGGATCCAAAACTCGTCAATCGCAAACGCGATTATCAATACGGGTGTAGCCGCTGGGCAAGTGCAGCTGAGCTTGACTTCAGCAATATTCCCACAGGCATTTAGCAGCGCGTCAGCCGCAAGCGGCGGCACGGCGCCCATTCCTAACATAGTGGTCATGAGTCCCAGGCTGCGCAACCCTATGATTCAGCAGGGCGACTTGGTGTATGAGCGTCTCTTGGCGCGCAACACGATGTTCTCCTTTTCATACTTGATGAGCCATGGACGGGAGTTGACCAGATTTGTGGACATTAACCTTGCGCCGACGACTGCTACGACCACTTACACGATTTCAGGTGGACCATTCAACGGGCAAACTATAACTGTCCCGCGTTTTACCGCGCGACTAAACAATAGCTTCAATGCCATATCCCAAATACGAAGCGATGTCAGATCGCAATACAATGCGGCTGTGTTTCAGTTGAATCGTCGCCTCACTAACGGCATCCAGTTTCAGACCAGCTACACCTATTCCCGTGCGTCTGACGCTAGCCAGCAAACGGGAACGTTCACTAATAACAATGATCCTTTTGATCCCTACAATTATGGGGAAGAAGAAGGACCGGCAAACTTTGATGTTCACAACAGGTTTGTGTTGAGCGGTCTGTGGCAGCCCAAGGCTCCCTTCGGCTTGCAAGACTCGGGGGCGGGACGCGCGATTTTGGGTGGCTGGACTCTCGCGCCAGTCTTCGTAATTCAATCCGGTTTCCCCTACAGCTATGGAGTCACGGGCAATGCGCCTTCGACCCTGGCTGGTCAACCTAACCTTGTCAGAGCCGGAACCAACATCACGGGTTCGGGAGGAGCGAATCGTCTTCCCAGTTCGTTAACCGGCGCTGGACGCAACGTTCTGCGCTTCCCGAAATTCTGGAATTTGGATCTGCGGCTTTCGCGTCGTCTCAAGTTTAATGAGACGACGGCCGTCGAATTTCTGGCGGAAGGATTCAATCTAACGAACCGCACCCACATTCTGGGCAATCTGGACACGACTGCCTACGCAATCCAGGGCACGGCTCTGAACTTCCGGTCGCAATTCCAGACCATCACTCCACCAGCTGGCGAAACCCTTTATAAATCACGCCAGTTTCAATTCGCGGTGCGCTTCGAGTTCTAAGCTATCCGCAATTTGCAGCGCGGCGATTAGGAGAGGGGCGACCGCATGGTCGCCCCTTTTTATCGGATCCGTCGCCCAACCTGCAAAGGTCTTAGTAACCCCGACCGCAACCTACTACGGCCGTCTAACCCTACCGTCGATCTCAGAATCTAATTCCGGATTGTCTGACGAAGGCCCCACCCCGTTGTTTGCGATGCGGACACTTCAAATCAAGCGATCGACTTCTGCTGCTACCGAATCTTGACGATAGTGGCAACCGCGACTCTGTCGGTTGTGGAGAGCGGCTTGTGCCACGATCAATGCAACCTCCACGGCGTTTCTTAAGCCGATCAATCCGTCATCGAGTTTCGTTGTCCGATAGAAAGTCTCGATCTCATTCCAAAGATGGCGTAGCTCGCGGATTGCCCGTGAAAGGCGCTCGACGTTGCGCACGAGACCGACGTAGTGCCACATGATGTTCTGAATAGTCTGCATGTCACCTTGTATCAAGGCTGGGTCCGCGTCTGCGACGAGACCGCTTTCGTCCCACGGAGGAACGTTGTCAAACTCGGTCTGCAAGAACTCTCCTAGATCGAGCGATGTTTCAATGCGTTGCGCAGCGCAATTTCCCCAGACCAGACCCTCAAGAAGCGAGGTCGACGCAAGCCGATTCGCACCATGTAATCGCGTCGCGTATGCCTGCCGGCGCGATCCGCCACCGTTTTCCTAATAGCTACAAACAATGTCTCAAGGCCGGCATCGACATTACTCGTGATCCTATACCAGTCGTTCCCGCCCGACCTTTAGGACAATTACCGGAGCTGACAGCACGCTCTTCCGTGAGCGGCAGGTTCAGTTGGCTGCTCGGTTTCAGTTCTAGGTTAAGGGCAATCAAACCAGGCGATTCGGGCGTGTTCCTGCGAGGGAATGCGCCCGAATTGTTTTAGCCACAGTTTTCTCTGGCACGGCAAACAGTGAATTTGCTACTATCGGCTGGTTCCGAGCGGTTCCGTTCGGTTTTATCCTGGAGCCTTTCAAACTTCCTGCCAAAAAGTTCATGCAACTGCAACATTCCGGTAGCTTGATTCCAGATATGCCTGAAGACTCGTCTCAGATGAGTCAGCCACTCACTGAGCGAATGCTTATAGAGGCCTTTGAGACATTGGCTGACGCTGTCTATCTGTTTGGGAGCGATGGGCGGTTGATCAAAGCGAATGGCGCTGCGGCGCAGTTGCAGGATAGTCAGCTTCAAAAGGGATGCACTTGTTGCGAAATGTTTTGGCGCGTCGAAGGCGCTGACGGCTGCGTCGTGGATCGGGCGCTGCGAACTCACGATAAGGTGGAAGTTGAAATTCAGACTGGACCTGAAGGTACGAAATCGATCTCAATAACCGTCGAGCCACTCAGCACTGCAGACGATTCACAACCAGCCGCTCTTGTGATTGCTCGCGATATTTCTGACCTGCGCCGTGCTGAGGCTGAAGCAATAGCACACAAATCGTTTCTCGCGAGCATTGCGGACCGAACTCCCGATGAGATCTATGCGCTGGACACCCAAAGCCGCA
>DASWDX010000291.1:0-10398 GCA_036395055.1 Pyrinomonadaceae bacterium
CATTGAAGCGCTAGTCGGCAACCATCTTTTACCCAAGGAAATTTTTCTCAGCAATCAATTCCGAAACTCCTGCGAAATCATCAAGCCGTGGATGCCGCCGTCCAGAATGCCAATGCCGACGCGGCCGAATTGTGGATACAAGATGTTGGCACGATGGCCCGGTGAGTTCATCAAGCCTCTATGTGCGACCTGCACTGTCGGAGCAAGCGCCAGGTTTTCTCCGGCAGTCAGAAAACGAACATTCGCTGCGCGCATGCGATCGAACGGATCGCGACCCTCCGGCGTGTCGTGCGCAAAATAGCTGCGCGCAAACATGTCCACCGAGTGCCGCCGCGCGACTTCCGTGAGCTCCGGATCGGGCGCGAGCGGCTTTAGACCCGCTGCCACTCGCTCCTGGTTTACAAGTTCCAACATCCTCGCTTCCAAATCCGGACGAGGTCGCGGGTTCGCAACCGTATAAGGCAGCGAAACGCGCTCGTGTGATTCGGGTTGAATCGTGAGCAGATTGAGTGTTTCGGCAATGGCTTCTGCAAAGACTGGATGAAGCGCGGCTTCGATTCTTTCCGCGTAGACGGCGAGATGGTTTGCCAGCGGGCTCTCGCGGGTGCGCTCGCGCAACCCTTCACTCAGCGGCATGGCCAGCAGCAACGCGGCAACAAGCGCCGCTGTAATCAAGCCGTTCGCGAGACCCGGTACAACACCGAGCAGTCGGTTGAACGTTTTCTCATGAACTTCTTTTGGCAGGCGTCGAAGCAGGGCGTAGCCAATAATTTGCACGAGACCACCTGCTGCAATTGCTACCACTACAAACGCAATCGGGCGATTCCAAACTTCAGGCCAAAACGCAACGTGCGCTCCCAGCCATCGCGCTACCGGCTGATAAAACCGCAGGCCGGCTATAAGAACCAAAGCCCAACCCAGCAGATCAAGTACGCCCAGTATGAAGCCGCGTCGCCAGCCGTTGAGCACGCTCAACAGCACGAGCAAGATGAGCAAAATGTCGATTAGGTTGAAAGACATGGTCTAAACAGGGGAAAAGGGGAAAAGGGGAAAAGGGAAAGGGGAAGGGGAAGGCGAAGAGGTAGAAGCCTTCCGCGATTTTTATTTCACGCCGTTAACGCGGTGAAGAGTTTGCTGCCGAGCGAACTGCATTGCCGAGCGTTTACTGCTTTCGTGATCCACCCAGTCATCGCGTTAACACACAATTGGAATTTGGGTTCCGAACGTGGCGTTCACGTACGCAAAGAACGCCTGGGCCGAGGCCGTGTCTAAACGGTAATCGACATTCGTTGAACGGCAGACCGAGTCTCCGGTGATCGTGATTGCCGCAAGCAATTGTTGACCATTTACGGTAAAAAAGTTTGGTCCACCCGAATCACCAAAGCACGTGCCGCCATCTCCCGTAGCCGGGTTTTGCGAAAGACGTATGTAACCACCATTCAGCGAATTGAAGCTGGAGAATGCATACATTCGCGGAATGGGATTCATGTCCTGAAAGTATGGAACACCACCGCCGACCACTCGGTTCTGCACGCCGTAACCTACGGCGGTGAACACGGCGCCTTTCAAACCATTCGTCGCCACGAGCTGATCGAGCAAACCACACGCCGGCAACGTCGCAGGCGTAAGTCTGACGGTTGAGTCTAGTACCAGCGCGCCGATGTCACCCGAGTCACTCTGGCTCTGGTTGTAATTGGGATTAGTCACCACAAAGCTTACGGCAACCAATTTCGTCTTGTTACTGGTCAATTCCCCAAAAGGGATTGAAGGATCGAAACTCGCGTAGGCTGTATAACCACGCGGCGCAAGGGTGCTGGTGAAGTAGGCCGTGCAGTGGCTCGCGGTCAGGAAAACGTTGGGTGCGATCAGAGTGCCGGAACAGATTGGGAAAATCTGGCCTGTCGTAGGCGATTTAACAATGAACGCGCCGGTGTTGCTGTAAGTGTTGTTGGAATCGATGAATCCATACGTGATGGCGCGACTGCGCGATGGAGCAATGAGCAGAGCAGCGCAGAAGATTGTCAGAAGAAGGACGAGGACGTACTTTGAGCGTCGCATAATGGAGTCTCCTTTGTGGAAATAGGGGGGGATGGTTGGCGGATTATAAACGAAGCGTGGCGCGGGGAGAAGCGGAGGTAGAAAGCGTAATCGGCAATCAGCAGTCGGCAATCGGATCACACACAAGTGATGCCGGCAGCACTGACATTCTCTGCGCGCGAACTAAAAGTTTGTGTTACTCCGGCAAGCCGATGCGGCGGACGAGTTCGCCGAAACGCGGATCCGAGCGCAGGCCAGCGAATCTTGAATCCACCTTGATGCGCATAATAATGAGGTCGTGAGCCTTGTCTGACTCGTCAAGCCACGCGAAGGCCTTATCCTTGTCACCAAGAGCGGCATATATGATGGCGATTAGACCGGGCGCCACGTACTGCTGCCTGGAGAGTTGCAACAGCTCATCGAGATTTCTCTGCGCCTCCTCTCGCTTGCCCACCACTGCGTACGTGCGTGCGAGTGCTGCCATCCCCAGCGCTTTGCCACCTGGTAGTTTGAGGACTTGCATAAACTCGAAGACAGCATCCTCATACTTGCCCTTTTCTTCGTAAACGTAGCCGAGACGGTAATGAGCAAGAAAAAAGTTCGGATCCATCTCCACGGTCCTGCGCAGTTGCTCGATGGCCTGATCCGGCTGACCAGCAAGAGCAAGGATCCGGCCCAGCCACGCGTTTATAGAGAGCGAGAGCGGATCCAGCTCATGCGCTCGTCTTATCTCTCCCAATGCCTCGGGTTGTCGACCGAGTACCGTTAAGTACACGGCATACCAATGGTGGGCTACCGGATAGTTAGGATTGAGCTCAATGGCTCTTTTGTATTCGCGCTCGGCGCCTGCCCAGTCTCGGTCGTAAAAACACTTAACGTGGGCCAGTGAAACGTGAGGCTCGGCGAGTGTCTCATCGATTTCTAGCGCCTTTAGTGCGGCGGCCTTCGCTTTTGGCAGCACCTCATTTGGCGGCATGTCTCCTCCTGCCTCCGGGCCGCCCAAAAGATCGTAGGTATCAGCCAGACCACTGTAAGCCAGGGCGAAGTTAGGATCTCGCTCGATTGCCTGCTGAAAATACTCAAGAGACTTGTGCATCGCCTCCGGGCTTCGCTTGTTCCAGTAAAACCGTCCTTTCATATAGAGCTGATAGGCCTCGTTGCTCTCGGTATAGTGCTTGGCCAGGCCTGTCTCCTGCCCGGAGACTCTGAGCCTAAGTTTGTCAACAATCTCTCGCGCAATCTCGCGCTGAGTCGCCAGTAGTTCCGACATTTTTCGTTCATACTGCTCGCCCCATAGCAGGCGGTTGTAACGAACGTCCACCAGTTCAGCGCTGATCGTCAGGTTGTCGCCGCGTTGAACCATCCTTCCTGAGAGCACAGCGCTCACACCGAGTTCCTGGCCGACTTTGACGGGATCTATTTCCCGGCCCTTGTAATGAAAGACCGAACTGGTGGGACTGACTTTCAAGTTGGGCAACTGCGACAGCCGATAGATCAGCGACTCTGCCAGGCCATCGGAAAGATATTCCGTGTCCGCTTCGGTGCTTCGATTCTGGAAAGGCAAAACAGCGATTGAGTCAATTGCGACGTCGGCGTTACGCGCGCGCAGATAGAGGCCGAGACTGATGCCACCGATGACCAGCAGTAACACAGCAATCGTCGCGGCGAGCTTGTGCTGCTTAATTCCGGAGACGATGTATTCCGCACTGGAGGATGCAGGGAAAGCGCCAGCCGGCGCCGTCGCTGCCGCCCCGCCAGAGACGGTCGCCACCGTGGCCTGGCCGCTTGTCATCGCGGGTCCGCTGCGTAACTCCGGCGCCACTGTGCGATCAATCTCAGCATCAACTTCGAGCTTCCGTTTCAGGTTGCGCAGATCGATGAGCAGGTCTCTGGCCGTCTGATAACGCTCTTCGCGATTCTTTGTAAGAGCCTTGCTCACGATCCGCTCAAGTTCGGCGGGTACTTCATGCGTATACCGCGTCAGCGGAGCAGGCTCCTTCTGCAAAATCAAGGAAATGATCTCCGTTGGAGTCTTGCCTTCAAACGGCGGGTGTCCGCTGATCATTTCATACAGCACAGCCCCGAGACTCCATAGATCGGTACGCTCATCGACCTTCGTGCCCTTGGCCTGTTCGGGCGACATGTAATTCGCAGTTCCCACCACCATGCCCTCGTGCGTATTGACCATTGCCCTGGTCGCTGCTTCGTTGTCGATGATGGAGGGCTCAGTCAGCTTGGCCAAACCGAAATCGACCACCTTGATGTAGCCATCGCGCCTCACCATTATGTTTTCCGGTTTGATGTCGCGATGAATAATTCCGGCGGCGTGCGCGTCAACGAGCGCACCGGCAGTTTGAATGGCAACATCAAGAATCTCGTTCAAACTCAGCGAGCCATTGAGAATGAGCCGGCGCAACGTTTTACCGTCAATAAATTCAGTCACGATGAAGGGCGAGTTGCCGCTAGTACCGACTTCATAAATTGTGAGGATGTGTGGATGATTTAAAGCTGATGCTGCCTTGGCTTCCTGGATGAAGCGCTGCAATCGCTTCGGATCAGACACTAAAGTTTCGGGAAGAATCTTGATTGCTACCGTTCGATCCAATTCCGTATCAAACGCAAGATACACTTCACCCATCCCACCGGCGCCAAGTTGCGAGCGGATTTCGTAGCGGCCGAGTTTTGCGCCTGCGGTAAGAGTCATCGCTTCAATAGGGTGGTCCAGTTCTTCACGATGCTAATCGGAATGGCTCCTCTTTCTTCAATTATTGAGTTGATGAGGAAGCGCTGCCCGTCGGCGCTGACCACGTAGTGATTTCTGAAATCTGTCGAAGTGAGGACGCGCGTGTCGAAGAGCAGCTTGGGCACACCCGCCTCGAACGTGGCCCCCGGCTTGACGTCCGCCGCCATGAGTTTCCTGCCGGCAGCGATGTAGAAAAGCTCACGGCCGTCGCGCCGCCACCTCGGCTGTGTCCCGCCGCCTGTCGAGACCCGCCACCTGCCGCCGGGGGCCGGGAATGTCTGGACGTAGACGTCCCGTGTGCCCGACTCGTCCGAAGTGTAGGCTATCCATTTCCCGTCCGGGGATAACTGCGCCTGCCGTTCGTTGAACTCCGTCTGCAGAAACGGAGACGGCTGCCGGTCGCCAGACATCGGCAACACCCACAAATCCCATTTTGTTTTCGGATTGAGGGTTTCAAAGACAATGAACCGTCCGTCCGCAGACCAGTCGTCCGGTACTTTCTCTTCACCGGACTTGAGCAGCACTTCCTCATTACCGACGCCACTCGCAACCTTTTGATAAAGATTCAAAACGCCTTCGCGGCTTGAGGTGAAGACGATGCGGCTCCCGTCGGGGGACCAGAGCGGATTCGAGTCGGAGCCCGGGTCGGTCGTGAAGCGCGAGGGGATGCCGCGTGACAAGTCGAAGAGCCAGATGTCGTTTGCTCCCGTCTGGGGGTCCGCACGGTCTACCGCGGCCCGCCTTTCATCAGGTGACAGCCAAAGGTTGAAGTAAATACCCGCCTCGCCGAGCGAGCCGATCTGTTGGCCTCCCCGATCAAACCAGAGCGGTTGGTCAATCTGGCCGCTCCCAGTGCGGAAGGCGAGCACACCATTTTCTGAGACGGAAAAGGCCGCGCGACCGAGAACCGGGTTATATGCCACGTGTTCGGCGACGGGGAATGGCTCGCCGGTGAGTTCGAGCTTGTCGGTGTCGAATGGCTGGGCCATCAGCGTATCAATCCGCAAGAAGAGCAGAAATCCCGGCGGCGCGTACGCCGCGCCAATAGCGCTGGGCAGTAACCGCTTTGTTTCTTTCGAGTCGAGCGAGCCGACGTAGACACCGCTGTTTTCAACTCTTCCGCTGCGCACAAAAAAGAGGAAATGGCGACCATCGGGTAGGAAGTAAGGCCAGCGATGTGAAGTTTCGAAATTTGATTGATCGAGCGCCGTCACCGGCGTCGGCTCTCCGCCCGCTGCTGAGACCCGGTATAGTGGGCCGGAGGTTGTTCCGATGACGATCAATCCGTCGCGATTCCACGTTGCGCCACGTGCGGCGGGAATATCGCACAGTGTTTGGGCGGCCCCGCCTGATGAGTCTATCTTTTTGAGCTTCCCGCCAGCGAAGAACCCAATGAAGCGACTATCCGGGTCCCAAAAAGGAGGAACAGGAGATCCGCCGTCTCCCTCGGTTCCAGTGAGGGCTTGAGCCGAGAACGAATCAAGGGGGCGCACCCAGAGAAGAATCTGGCCATCCTGCGTGCCGATAAAGGCTATATGACGACCGTCGGGCGAAATGGCTAGCCCGGGTGTTGTTCCATGCATTTTCACCTTATCCGGCAGCAACACCGATAACCGAACAAAGCTCTCCTCTGTTGGAGCACGGTGCCAATAGGCAATGACGAAAGGCAGCGCAGCCAGCAACCCGATTAGCGACAAGCCGGCGATGAGCCACGGGAGATGTTCGCGCCACTTCAAACGCGCGGGCCGCAGCGGGAGTACAGGCGTCTCACTCGGTACGCTTTCGCTTGACCCAGAGATGGCCTCGAGTGCAAAGGCGAGATCCCGCGCGGAATGGAATCGGGCTTCCGGGTTCTTTTCGAGACAGTGATTTACCAGACGCTCCAACGCCGGGGAAACAGTCTTGCTGGTGTCAGATAAGTCAGGAGGATCTTCTTTCAGGATCGCGCTCATCGTTTCAGCGGCTGATTCACCGTGAAATGCGCGCCGACCGGAAAGCATCTCGTAGAGAATTGCTCCAAACGAGAAGATATCTGAACGCTGATCGACCACGCGGCCTTTTAACTGTTCAGGCGAAATGTAACCGACCGTGCCCATCACCACACCAGGATCAGTATCGACGCGACGCGTCGGTATCTCTGTCTGGGCCTGGTTACCATCCAGTTGCGTTAGTTTGGCCAAACCAAAATCGAGAATTTTCACGCGCCCGTCGTTCGTGATGAAGATGTTGTCAGGTTTCAGATCGCGATGAACAATTCCCTTCTCGTGCGCAGCCGCCAGTCCGTTCGCGATCTGAAGCGCATATTCGATTGCGCGTCGTTGTGCCAACGGAGTTCCGGCAATTCGCTTGCGCAGAGTTTCGCCTTCTAACAACTCCGAAACGACGTACGGAGAGCCATCATGTGCGCCGATGTCGTGCACGATGAGGATGTTTGGATGATTGAGCGCACCTGCAGCGCAGGCTTCCTGCTGAAACCGGTGCAGGCGATCAGTATCCGCGGAGAAGGTTGAAGGCAGAACCTTAACCGCGACATCGCGCCCCAGCCTTGTGTCACGTGCTCGATAGACTTCGCCCATTCCGCCTGCACCCAGCGGGGCGATGACCTCATACGGACCAAGCCGAGTGCCTTGAGCGACAGTCATAGCGCACATCTCGGCGGGAAGGAAATTCCGAGTCAGCCCGAAAACGTGACACATTTTATCCCTCTTAGGGTGGGGACACTAGGCCCTTTTGGTTTGGTCAGCGCTCCAAACAGCTGAGCAGCATGGAGAGCCGAACTTAGGCAGCAGGCCGGAAGATAAGGCAGGTGGTGGTGCCGTATGCGTAGAGCTTGCCTTTCGCGTCGACAATTTTTCCTTCAGCCGTCGCGGTGCGTCCACCCACATGAATGATGTTCGCTTCACAACGGACCGGGCCCGTTTCCGCGGACATTGCCCGGATATAGTTGACCTTTACTTCCAACGTGGTATAGCTCGCTCCTGCGGGAAGAGTTGAATGGACCGCGCATCCCATTGCGGAATCGAGCAAAGTCGCCGCTAGTCCGCCGTGGACGACGCCGATTGGGTTGTAGTGATACTCAGCCGGTTCAACAAAAAAAACCGCGCGGCCCTCACTCACTTCGGCGACGCGAAAGTTCATGAGCGCGCCTATGGGGGGCGGCGGCAGTTCGCCGGAGACAATCTTCTGCAAGTATTCCATTCCCGACAGACCGATTGCAGCCTTTGCGAGGGCGCGTGGGTCTTCCCAGGTTATCGTGCGCGTTCTGGAGTTGAACATTCTATGGCGAATCCATTTCCGCCCTTTCAGAGCGAAGGGATCTTCCCAGATTGGCGGAAAGGCAACCCGGGCCTAAGTTATCGAACGCCGTTGGCGTTCAAAGCTCTGGCGACTTGACATGAAAGAACCATCCGCTAGCACAGGTGCACTGACCTGAGTGCGCGCACGCCATTCGCGTGAGTAACCGGGTCACTAAAGTCGTTTGAGTGTTTACCGTCTGAGCAGGATCAATATACCCGCGACGATGGCAAGCACAGCCAGGCCCATCGAGACCGTTGAAGAGATTCTTATACTGAGCAACGGCAAGAGCCCGGTCAAAATCAACCACAGGCCAAGTAAAATCATTCCCAGATTTCTGCCTGCCAAGCTATTTGTCAGTGCCATTTCGTTCTCCTTTTTAATGCGACTAATGAATTCTCAATGTTTCAGAGCGCTGGCCCAGTTAAGAACAAGCGTGACGGGTTGCGTGTTGCCTTCCTCCACGAGGTTGTTGACGAGGAACCGCTGCCCGTCGGCGGAGGGGACAAAGTTATTCCGGTCGTCCGTCAGGCCGGTCGTTGGAACACGCGTGGCGAACAAAGTGACGGGGGCGCCGGTCTCGAAAGAGGCGCCCGGCGTTACGGTCACGGCCATAATTTTTTTGTCCGGGGTCAGATAGAAAAGTTCCCTACCGTCACGCCGCCATTGCGGTTGATCGCCGCCCGTCGTCGAGATTTGCCACTTACCGCCCGAAACCGGGAAGCTTTGGACGTAGATCTCGGAACGCCCCGACTCGTCCGAGGCATAAACCACCCAGCGCCCGTCGGGGGAGAACTGCGCGTGAGTCTCGTTGAACTCGGTCATGAGATACGGGAAAGGTTTGCGATCGCCGAAGAGTGGCAGGACGTAAAGGTCAAATCTGTGTTTCGGATCCTCGGTCTCGTAGATGATGAACTCGCCGCCCGTCGCGGTCGTCATCCAGTCGTCGGCGAAGGCGTTGTAGTCCGTACGCAGGAGCGCTTCGTCACTGCCGGCGCCGCTTGAGATTTTCTGGTAAAACTCTTGTTTACCGCCGCGAGCCGAGGAAAAGACGATGCGGCTCCCATCCGGCGACCAGAGCGGGCATATATCACGGGCCGGGTCAAACGTGAACCTCGCCATTGTGCCACGCGCCGCGTCCAGCAACCAGAGGTCTTGCGACTGGGTGTCTTCGCGCGAGACCGCGATTCTCTTGCCGTCGGGCGATAGCTGGGGCTCGTGGTAATCACCCGGTGGGCCGATCGACCCGAGAGAATTTCCGGCCCGGTCGAACCAGTGCATTTGAGTAACTGACGCTTTACCCAACAGGTATGCCAAGTGACCGTTCGCCGAAACAGAAAAAGCGGCGTAGGCCGTGGGACCCCCTTCGCCGGGGAAGTTCAATACTCCCTCCACAACCACGAAAGGCTCGCCGGACAGTTGCAGGCGGTCCGCGTCGAAGGGCTGCGCCACGAGCATTTTATCCCTTATGAAGAGGAGGTGCCCCGTCGCGGTGCCCGCCGTGGGGCTATATGCCGCGAGCTGATTGGTGTTGAGGAGAAACTTACTCTCCCTGGAATCGAGCGACCCGACGTAAATTCCCTCCGCCTCTTTCTGAGTTGAGCGCGAGAAGTAGAGGAAGTGGCGACCATCCGGCAGAAACGAAGGCCAGCGGTGTGAAGTCTGCTTGCGCGACTCATCGAATTCCGTCGCGATCTCCGTCGCGCCGCCCGCCGCCGGGACTTTGTAGAGGGGCGACGTGTAGCTCGGAGCGAAGACGATAATCCCGTTCGCTCCCCACGCGCCTCCGCGCGAGTCCGCCGTCACATCGGCCAGCGCCTGCGCGGGCCCACCCGAGGCGTCGATCTTCTTGAGCTTGTTGCCCGCGAAGAATCCGATAAAGCGACTCTCTGGCGACCAGAAGGGGAAGGAAGCATCTTCGGTGCCCGGCAACTCCCGCGCGGCTGTAGAATCAAGCTCGCGCATCCAGAGTGACGTAACGCCCCCGCCGCCGGTGGCGACGAAGACGAGGCGGCGCCCGTCGGGCGAGAGCGCGAGCGCGTCGCCGAAGGTCGCATTCTCGGGGACCGGCAGGCTGAAACGCATGGTCTCTGGGCGCGTCTCTGCGCGGCGGAAATGGAGTGCGGCGAGCGCGAGCGTCGTGATCAGGAAGAGCGCCGCCGCGATCCAGCCCAGGCGGTCGAACAATGTGCGCCGGAGTCCGGCCTTTGGAACCTGCGCCGTACCGACCGCCGTTGCACCAGAGCCCTGAATGCCTGACAAAGCCTCCAGAGCGAACCCCAGATCGCTGGCTGAATGAAAACGTTCTTCCGGATTCTTTTCCA
>DASWDX010000292.1:0-13588 GCA_036395055.1 Pyrinomonadaceae bacterium
CGGCCAAAGGATAAGCGCTGCGGAGGTGCTATTGAACGGCGAGAGTTGTTAACAGTGCGTTTTTGTGCGTCTGCGTGCTCTAGGTAGGCAGCAACTGTAACTCATTGAAAAGATTGGCAGGCGCGTGGGGATTTGAACCCCAGACCCCTACCGTGTCAACGCCGTCCCCGGTCAACTCCGATAGCGCGTAATCGTCCTAAGACCATAAACATTGACGAAGGTGGTTAGAGAAGTCACGCTCACATGCATGAGTTGGATAAAGCACACGCGCAGGCTGCCAAAAGTCTGCCAAAGAGCTAAGGAGTAGATTGTCTTGGCTTTCGATGACCAGAGATAGGGAATACGCTTAACCGATCATTGCGCGGGTATGAGTCTTCTCGGGGGCTCGTTTTTTTCGTGCGATGCCTACTTCAGAGCTGTGACCAACCGATTCAGATGCTGTCCGCTATTCACCAGGAAAGTTTTAATTTTGGATCCTTGGTTGTACGTGCCACTGCGATGTTGATGAAGCCATCGAAGGCGGCAAGTTTATGCCGCCACGCCTCCAGCGCGGGACTTGAGAACACGCCGCCAATGAACGCCGGCGAAACGGGCTCCTCGAAGAACGGCAGCGCCTGCTTCGCAGTCGAGACCTCGAGCCCGGAGTCCGTTCCGAGATTTCGCGCGAGTATCCACTAAGCGCGCGCATCTCTAAACCGGTTTTTCGTTCAGCCCCACTTTTGATGACATACGTCTGCGTTTGGGTCATTCGAGGTTCATGCCTTTGAGGAACGCCGCAAAGCGCGGGTCTGCACGCAGACTGTCGTAGAAAGGATCGCTCTTCATCATCAGCGGGTACACGTTACGCTCTTCGCGCGCCTTCTCAAGCCACCGGAACACCTGCTCCTTGTCGCCGAGCCTCAGGCAGGCGCGCGCAAAATATGTCGCCGGGACGTAATGGCCCTGCTTAACCCGCTCGTTCAGCCGTTCGAGCTGCTCTCGGGCCACGGCACGCAGCGCGCCGGCGGAGCCTTCTTTGGCGTAAGCCCTGCAGAGGATCGCCGCCAGCTCGTCATCCCCGACGAGCGTCATCGCCCTCTCGTACTCGGCCATGGCCTTTTCGTGCAGTCCCATCTGCTCGTAAACATCACCGAGTTCTTCATGCACTGAGGCGTCGTTCGGGTCCAGTTCGAGCGTCTCGCCATACCGCCTGACCGCCTCGGCGTAGCGGCGCGCTTGGTAGAACCTAGCGCCTTGATTCCGGTGGATGCGGATCGAAAGCGGATCAAGCTCCAACGCCCGTCTGCCCTCGGCGATGGCCTCGTCAAACCGGCCCATCACAGTCAGGTAGATAGAGTAGTGGCTGTGAATCGCGCCAACTTGCGGATTCAACTCGATTGCGCGCCGGAACGCTCTCTCGGCTCCGGCCCAGTCTCGGTAGTAAACCCACTTGAGCGCTGCCAGCCCGTGGAGGACTTCGGCGAGTGTGTCGTCTAGCGCCAACGCTTTCATCGTCGCGGCCTCCATCCTCGGCCAGCCTTCTTTCGGGGCCATCATGCCCCAGGAAGACGCAAAGCCGTAATAAGAAGCCAGTCCAAAGTAGCCGAGGGCGTAGGCAGGGTCCGCCTCGATTGCCCGCTGGAAGTAGTCGCGGCTCTTGTGAAACTCCTGCGGAGCGGACTTGAACCAGAAGTAGCGCCCCTTCAGGTACAGGTGGTAAGCCTCCGTGTTCTCGGTGTAGCGCTTGAGCACAGCCGCCTTCTCTTTACCGAACAGCTTGACTCTCAGCGCGTCCACGACCGCGAGCGTGATCTCGTCCTGCACGCCGAAGATGTCCTGCATTTCGCGGTCGTATCGCTCCGACCAGAGATGATATCCATCTGAGGCATTGACTAACTGCACCGTGATCCGAAGGTGGTTGCCTGATCGCCTGACGCTGCCTTGTAGTATTGTGCTCACGCCTAAGGCGTCGGCGATCTCGCTGACATTTGTATTCTTGCCTTTGAACGCAAACGAAGACGTGCGCGCCGCCACCTTCAGCCCTTCCACTTTCGCCAGCGCGTTCAAAAGTTCTTCCGCAAGCCCGTCACAGAAGTACTCGTTCTCCGGGTCGGCACTCATGTTGGCGAACGGCAGCACGGCGATGGTTTTACTCGGCAAGGCAACTACTGCCGCCGCGTGCCCCGTGCACACCCTAACGGCGGCGGCGAAGCGGTAACCGTGCCCAGGTACCGTCACGATGTAGCGATTCTCGCCACGACGCTCCCCGAACATGCGTCGCAGGGTGGAGACGTTCTGATTCAGGTTATTCTCCTCGACGACCGCGTCCGGCCAGATCTCCCGCATCAACTCGTCCTTCCCCAGCACCTTCCCAGGGTGCCGCAAAAGGTAGAGCAAGGTATCGAAGACCCGCGGCGTAAGCGGCACGGCTTCGCCGCACCGCAGCAGCACCCGTTCGGCCGTGTCGAGTCGGAAGTCGTCGAACTCGTAGATTTGTGGCTCCGGCGCGCCCATCGTCGCTGTTCAGAACTTTCAGAAATTCTTCAGGGCATTCTAAGGACTTTCAGTGCCCCGAGGGAAGAGTATCAGCGGACAAACGGGAAGGGGTCGAAATTCTGCAGCGGAGGAGATACAAAAATGAATTCGAGAAACATGAACATGTTCGTCGGTCTAGCTCTCTTGGTCGCGCTTACCTTAGCGGGTACGCTCTCTCCGACGCCCGCGCTGGGCGCAATGGCGCAGCAATCGGAGAGTCCGGGAAAGTCTGAATCACAAGCGAGAAATCTTGAGGGTACGTGGCGCGTCGAGGTCTCAATCCGCGACTGTCAATCGGGCGCGGCACTCAGGACCTTCCCCGCCCTGCTCACTTTCGCTCAAGGGGGCACGCTGACCGAGACTACGACCGGCTTTCCGCCGGCGCTGCGCACACCCGGCCATGGCTTCTGGCGGCACACCGGCGACCACACTTACAGTGCGGTGTCCGAGGCCTTCCTCTTCAACCCGGCCGGGGTTTGGACTGGGACTCAGAGACTCACGCAGGCTATCGAGATCGGGGCTGACCCGGACGAGCTCACCAGTACCGCTACGAATGAAATTTTCGACACCAACGGCAACCTACTCGTGACGGGCTGCGCCACAGCGGTCGCAAGACGTTTCGAGTAGCTTGGGGGTTGCACCCACTTTCGGCGGCCGCAGAGGGTGAAGAGATTCACCCCCTGGTGCTCTGTGATGGAAGTTCTTAAAGTTTGCGTTCTCGTGCGGTCCAACCACATCAGTCTCTAGCAATGGCAACGGTATAGATCATGATAGAACTTCTACTCAGTACTAGGGAGGATTTGAAACTAGCGTTAGACGCTACCAACTTAAGGGTTGAGGGCTAAGGATTCCGCAAGTGAACTAAAACGCTCTCGCCATTTCCGCGAAAGGATTTACGAGATGAATAAAGCTATCGCCTTGGCCACGATCATAACCATGGTCGCGCTTCTCGTCTCAGCTCAGGTCGATAAAGACCGGCGTGAGGAAGAAGAGATCAGCCGGCTGAATGCCCAAGAAGTTGAGGGGTTGCTACATAATGACGTGAAAAGATTGGGGCGCATCTGGTCTAACGATCTCGTCGTGACGAATCCCCTGAACAAGTTCGTTAACAAGCGGCAGGTTGTAGGGCTTATCGAGTCCGGCACCCTTGCCTTCATTTCCTACGACAGGCAGATAGAGTACATCCGCGTCTACCGGGACACCGCTGTTGTAGCCGGTAGCGAGACTGTCGTGTGGGCCGGAAAGATGCCGAATGCAGGAAAAACCTCGCTTCTTCGCTTCACGGCAATATGGTTGAGACAGGACGGGCGCTGGCAGCAGGTAGCCCGCCATGCGAACATCATAGCCCAGCAATAAACGCATCTTCTGCGAAAGACTTCCTTCTCATGTTGCTCATCACGCTCGTAGGACGGTGTGGTTGAATGCAGCACTGGAGTCGATCGGCGTGGCCCTCGGAGGAGAAACCGATGCGCGCGTCGCTTAACGCGTACTCAAAGGCTTGCGGAAATACCTTCGTAAGTGCGAACTCTGAAGCGGCGTCTCTGAGAAAGGAAGAACATGGCACTGTCGACTAAAAGGGGAGGTCCGGAGTTTCATCATTGAAATTGGTCCTTGAATCGCCTTCCCTATCGAGCGGGTTCTTTTGGTTGAGTCGGCCCCACTCTTCCCATGTAATGCCATAAGCAAAGCCCGCCTCCGTGTAACCCGCGATATAGGCAAAAGTTTCGTCTTGATCTAATGAGGACTCGGGTGTCTCTACCCGTCTAGACTTTCTGCGCTGGCGCGCCGCGATGTGGTCTTCCACGGAATTCAATATTTGACCCTTGTAAGCAGCGTCTATTTTTACACCGAGAATTTCGAGCTCTCTAAAGGCACATACCCAATCTACGGCGAAATGCTTCCGGTAGCCCGCGGCGATGTTTTTGCCTTTGTAGGTCTTTACCCAAGTGCGAGCAGATTGAAGGCGTGCAGAACGATCCATTCGTTTCGCGCGCGGTGGCAGGGCTTTTTGTCTCGTTTCTTTTTTCATCCCATTACTGGTCCTGGTCTTCAAAAGCTCAAGCCTTAAGCCGGTTCAAAACGCCGTTCGCGATCTCGATATTGAACCGCGCAGGGTCCAGGTCGTATCCAAGCCACTCCTTCATAGACTCGTGCTCGGGATTTCGTGGATCAGCGAGGATCGCGATCAGCTCGTAGTAGCCGCCGATGCCGCCGCAATCTTCAGGGGGGCAGGCATTCGCGCCGGCGAGGCAGATGGGGTGTTGGAATTCAGGATCGGGCGGTAGAATCTTCTCCAAGACGATCTTGTGTTGCCAGCCGTCGCCGAAGTCGTACTCATAAACAAAACTTCTCTTCGCCGCCGGAGCCAGGTCTGCGACGGTGTAGCGTTTCTCGCTGAGAGTCTGCCTGCCGAAGCCCATCATTTCCGGGTCGGGCGTGCCGTAGCACGTGTTGCCGACAATGAACTGGTGTAGATGGCTATCGGTCCAACCCATAACTCTTTGGATTACGCCATGAAAGCGACGGAGCGGCATGTCTGAGCGAACCACAACGCGACGCCAGATTGGTGGGTCGGACCCTTTCAACGTGATCTTGAGCTGATAGAGCGCCGCCCCGTCAAGTCCCAGGTCTTCGTTTACGGAAACGCTCCTATTCCGCTTGCGCGCCGCCTTCTGATTCTCAACGCCGGGTAACATCCCCAGTTGCCTTCTCAATTCGGTAACATCCGGAGCAAAGGCAGATTTGTCCGTTTCGGCGGCGCTTCTTTCAAAGTCAATCAGCAGCGCTTCGAGACGTTCACGGCTGGCGCCGAACTTCGCGGCTTGTCTTGGTGTTTTCCCCATCAGTACTGGAACCGGTTCATCCAGCCACTCTTCCCAGCGTTTCTTCGCCATCTCCTTCATGAGGGCCTGCACTTCGGGAAGCGCCGAAAGGGCTTCCTGCTCTTCGCGCTGCCGCTGTTGCTCTGGCGATTCAACGCCGTCTTTCATTTGGGCAAACTTTTCTTTGACGGATTCGCTGACTGAGTCCTGCAACACGGCATCGTCACCGAGCCGTTTGGCGATCTCGGTGCGGATTGCTTCGGATCTCTTCTGCGAATTAACGTCGACGATGAGCTTCCCGCCCTCGATTGCTATGTTGCCCAGAATAGTGTTGTCCCAGGAGCGGTGCTTCTCGTTGCCTTTTTTCATCCAGGAGAACGTGAAGGTCTGGAGCTCGCCCTTTTCATTTTGCGTGGCGTCCGCCAGCAGCGCTTCTTCAGTCTCCAGCAGATTCAGCGAGCGCAGCTTGTCGAACGCTGTACGTGGCGAACAATCGAGTTGGTAAATGAGCTTGACGAACTCCAGCGGGTCGCCATCGGTGTTTTGCAGAATCGGCAGTTGGGGATTCAGCAGGCGGCGCCTGAGCGCGAAATAAAGCTGTCGCAAAACGGGTTCGACTTCCTGCAGATCAGCGTTGGAAATCTTCCGGCGAGGTCCAAAGAGAGTTTCTCGGGCATCCAGAATTTCGAAGTGGAAATCGGGCGGGAAGGGGATGGGAGCCATACCGAACATAACAGCAGTCTGCCCCAGCGATATCACTCGTGTGTAAACGATGTCGCCTTTTCTCAAGACCTCCGATGCCTGACGTTCTCTGACTGTGTGTTCAGAGTGCGTGAATAGATCACGAAGTTTGAGGCTGGTACCCTGATTAACTTCCTGCACTGACCAGAAGCTGACGGGCTGCCGGAATGCCTCTAATGCAAACTGTTTCTGATCTGGGTCCAAGTCCTTTGCCCCCATCAGAAATAAAAAAGCTAATGGCACCTCGATTGGCGGGTCGGCCTCTGATTCTTCCTGGTGAATGTAATTGAACAACGCCCACGGAACAAAAGAGGTTCCAGATTCAGGAGTGTCCTCGATTGGCAAGGATTCGCTGGAGCCTTCTGTGTATTCCTGCCAGGCGTTCTCGATGAAATCAGGTCCGTACCACTCGTTGGCGACGCGTAGCAGAAGGGGAACAACCACTCTTTCGGTGCGCCGGAGTTTCTGCCATTCATAGTCAATGACATTGGTGGCTTGGTCCTTTGCCAGGCAACAACGTTTGTATTTTTTGCCGCTGCCACAATGACAAGGATCGTTTCTGCCGATTTTCATATTCGCTAGTAGTATCCAGTCAACTTCGGTCAAGCCCGACTCTCTAGAGAGAAATTAGCTGGCGAGAATAACAGAGTCCCGGTGGTGACTAAAAGCAGTCGCGCCGTAGTCCGGCCAAAACAAAGATAACCATGCTCTGCAAGCTTCAGCAGAATTTCAGAATAAGGCCCGCGTGTTCTTTCGCTTATTTTAGTTTTGTCACGATTTCTAAAATAAGTGCGAACTGGCCGTGGTTGAACCGGCGCTTGACCAGTTTTCACTGGCAATCACGCATCCACACCTTGAAGAAGAGTTGGCAAAAAATGGCGCGCTGATGTCCACGAACCTACCGACGAGACAATGATGACGACCCTACAACTGCTTGCGGAGAAACCAAGTATTCATACCACGACAGCGTGGTACTTGGCTGATCTCGGCGAAGCTCGTGGCAAGCAGGAACTCTTCACCAAGCAGTCACCGCAGCGGCTCAAGGTCTTGCGCGAACACGCGCTGATCGAGAGTGCAGTCTCTTCCAACCGTATTGAAGGAGTAACGGTCGAGCAGTCGCGCGTGGAAGCGGTTGTGTCGGGCAAATCTCCTTTGCGCGACACCGACGAACAAGAGGTGCGCGGTTACCTCAATGCGCTAAAACTGATCCATCAAGAAGGAGCGAGGCTTGCTGTTTCAGAAGAGACAATTCTGCGTCTGCATCGGCTGAGTCGCGCCAACAACGGCGATGCCGGCCAATACAAACAAAACGACAGCGAGATCATCGAGAAGTATCCCGACGTCGTGTGCGAGTGCGCTTCAAAACAGTTGGCGCGCGAAAGGCACCTTGGCAAATGGTTGAGCTGGTCGAAGCCGGGCAGCATTGTCTCGAAGAAGATCGGATTCACCCTCTGATCGCGATGGCCGCAATGAATCTCGATTTTCTCTGCATTCATCCCTTCCGCGATGGGAATGGTCGCGTCTCGCGTCTCTTGTTACTGTTGTACTGTTCTCATCTGGGTTATGAAGTGGGTCGGTATGTCAGTCTGGAACAATTGATTGAGGAAAACAAAGAGCGATACTACGAAACTCTTGATCAGAGTTCACGAGGCTGGCACGAAGGTAGGCACGATCCTTGGCCATACATCAACTTCATTCTTTTCATTCTCAAGTCCGCCTATCGCGAATTTGAGCAAGCAGGATTGGTTAAGGGGAAGTCGGTTCGCCCGTAAGATAGTGACTGCCCCTCTCTTCTTGAATAGCCTCGATCCACAGCTTCAAGGTCAAATCCTCTCGTTCAGGATTTCCGAGGTAGGGCCTGAGTTCCTTCTGGTAGCGCTCATGGAGCACATTGAGATCGAATGGAACTGTTCGCGCGAGGTGTCTAACGTCGTCCCTGTCGCGTTGGGTGTTACGCTCAAGTTTGGAAAGCGCCAGGTCGTAACATTCGAAGGCCAATAGACGCAGGTGCTTGAATGTTCCAGGGAACATTTCCGTCAATCTTCCCTCGTAGTTATCCGGCACCGTAGCCACACCAACAAGCTGAAGGTACACCTTGTGTTTCCGATGAAGTTCCGAACCTTGCCCAGCTAAGCTCATGACAGGTTCGATTTCATTTCTGGGCGTAATTGCGATAACGTCCACGTCCGCGGTTGGGCGCACCAGGTCATAGAGCACTGTGATCACGAACCCACCGAGACAATGCAACTCCACGTCTTCGGCAAGGGTTACATCTATATCCGAAAGGAACGATTGCCATGGGTCAAGAATGGATTTAGAGGGCATGGCTCAGATGTTCTGGCGAAAGATCTGTCAACAGATTCCAGTGCCTGGCTTCGTCAGTTCGATTTGATTTAAGCCAGCGTCTTTCCGTTTGCGTCAAAGAATCGTGACATAGCGTGTCTTCCTTCACCAAGCGAGAGCGCTCCAAAGCAGATTCCTGATTGCGCAGAAAGGCAGCCGTGTCATCCTGTCCTAGCTTCTCAGCAAGTCGACGCGCAACGTTGGTTAGGAAGCCCAGCTTGTTCTGAAGATCATTTACCTTGGCCTCGCGGACTAACCATTGCCAGTCCAAATCAGGATACTCTAGCAAAACCCAAGGCAGAGCCTCGGCTAGCCGGGCGTCAAGGTTCTTAGCACTCAACGCGGAAAGCACAACTTCGGCGGGGTTCTTTTTACGTCGGGATTCTAGATATGAAAGACCGGGGTATCCAAGCGCAGCCAGATCGGATGCGAGTGCATCGCTTTCTTCCGGTTGGACGGACTGCCAGCTTATCTTCACCGGCAACCGTGCCGGCGACAAACCGTATAGCGTTGCGGCTTTATGTGCGAGTTTCTCGGGCACTCGCCGCGTGCCATTCTCCAACAAGGAAAGATAAGGTTGAGACACACCGAGCCTGTGGGCCGCCTGCTCCTGAGTCCAACCCTTCCGTTCTCTCCCCGCTTTTAGGTCTCCTCCACTCATAACACCCTCACAGTCAGAATATTACAGATGTTGTAATATTTCAACGTTAACTCACCCATTTACCGGCAAACCGACTGACAAAGTTGCCTGTGGTTACCAAAAAACTCGATTCGGGCAGCAGCACAATAAATCTCATGGGGCCAATTCATACAGCAGTCTTATCGATCCTCATCACACGCTGTTACAGCTTGGTGCCTGAGAGAGCTTGAGGCAATAGTCGTGCTGGTCAACGCCGGGCAGACTTATGATGTTCAGGAGTAGCAATACGATTGGAAGGATGAGGCTGTCAGGCGGCTCTTCGCTCGTAGCGATGATGCAACCCGCCCACCTGAGGCAGCTCGATGACTGTTCCGAGCGAGGGAGGTTGAACGGCTCTGGAGGCGGGCGTGTCTTTCTCAAGCGCCAGATGAGTCCGGGAGTGCTCGTAGTATTCGAAGTATGCCTTCAGAATGCACCGCAAGGAAGCTTCATTGAATATGATAGCTCACAGTCGATACCACTAGGAAATCTGTTGAAACCAACTGTTTGACGTGGTTTTCAAGAAAAGTTCGCCATGTTTGTGACGGCGACTTTCGTTGACGCACCATGTACTTGGCTACTGTGGCTTGAGATATCTGTATTCCCAGTTTCAGCACCTCGCCATGAATCCTAGGTGCTCCCCATAGTGGATTCGCCGTGCTGATCTGACGGATTAACTGTCGTATTTCCCGGCTGACGCAAGGACGACCGGACTTCTCTGCTCTGCTCTTCCACCGCCAATACCATCGAAACCCTTTTCGCTGCCATGCAATTACTGTTTCCGGTTTTACGTTTGGGATCATCAAGCGCGGTTCCTGATTCGAGCGTACTCCGCGGCGAGTCGTTCGCAGTGCTCCTCGGACTAAGGACAGCGTCGGAAAGTTTTGTCGATTTCGTCTAAAGAGCCTTTCGTATCAAGGTCTATCAACTTTGCGCGTCAGCTTCGACGAGCGCCGCGAGTTTGTCTAGTGCCATCTGCCATCCGGTTTCGTTGTCGGCTGGTGAGACGCCAGGCGGCAGGTTGTCGTGTACCGCGAGCACATCCGTGCCGCCGTCCGCATCGGTGAGCTTGAACGTGATCGTCATCTCGCCGGTCATCGCAGAATCGTTCGTCTCGAACTCGTCCACTTCGACAATCTGCTCGTTCGGCACGAGCTTGACGAAGCGGCCGTGATACGTATCAGTGTGCGCAGTCGTCTTGCCGGTGCCGGTCGGGGCGTCGTATGTGAGCGAGATCCGGAACGAGCCACCCTCGCGAGCGTCGAACTCATGGATGCGGCAGGTCATGCCATCCGGCACTTTCCACTTCGCGACCGCGCGTGGATCGAGAAGCGCACGATAGACCATCGCGCGGGGCGCGTTCACGCGGCGACCGATGCGCGTAGAGTTTGTAGCCATAGTTTGAATGTCCCAGAGCGGATCTTGACTGCTAAATACTAACTAGCTACGACCCGTAATCGTCTTGACTTCATTATCTTCGTCCCTTCGATAATCCCGCGCCCGTACCCTCATCGAGCAACTAACCGCATTACAACAAACGTGCCGCTGCTTGTTGTTTGCCACAGCGTATTTGCTCATGACCTACTTTGGATCAATGCCCTGGGAGCACTTGAATAAGACAGCGACCCATTGAAACCGTTGTAGTAAAGGCATTAAAGCAATCGCTTTCGGTCGCTGCTGAACGCTCTCCCCAAGTTACCGAGGCTTAGAGGATGAACATGAACGGGCGCTCCATCGGGCGATCAATCAAGTCGCCGGACTGTAAGCCGTCCAGATTGATGCCCGCTCTGCAACGTTTATCAACTGCGCAAACCTGACCCGCAGTCGAGCCGCCGAAAGACATCCCAAAGATGCCGGTGCGTTTCAAATCCAGTTTCCCAGAGAACATGCTCTTCCGCGCGCCTGAGTTCATCTTTTCCAGCGTATCCAGAACAAAGCGTGTGTCAGCGGTCCAGATGCGGAGGCTTTCGTCCAGGAGCGTCCACTCCGCGGCTATCCGCCTTATGAGCGCGTCTCTCTCAATTGAGTCAGTCGCGGCGCCATATTTATTGACCAGTTCATTTGCTTTTCCCGTGCCTTTACCAAAGGCCATGAGCTGAGCCTGACTAAATGGAATACGCGTGGGATTGGACGAGCGCGAGATCATCGAACGCTGTCTTTGGTAGGCGCATGAATTGCACAATGGTTGAAAGTCGATTTCAGATAACATTACAAAAGAAGTCTTGGCAGTCGGTTAGACAGGATGACGTCCACTAGAAGTCCTCACGGTCGCGTGGGCTCCGCGACCGGCACCGCGATATATGATGCATAACGGCCCGAGCGGAATACTCGCTGCGTCGCTCGCTGAAAGTCCGACTCTTGCGCGAGGAAGATATTCGCCACGAAGCGCTGCGGGTTGCGGTCGATAATGGGAAACCAACTACTTTGGACCTGCACCATGATCCGGTGGCCCTTTTTGAAGGCGTGGTCGTTGGCCGGGAATCCAACCTGGTAGTGCAGCACCGCGTTTGGCGCGATTGCCTCGGGCTTCTCAAAACTTTTGCGGTAGCGACCACGGAATACATCGCCGGCGATCATCAGTTGGTAGCCGCCCATCTTTGGATCTTTTGGATAGGTCTCGGGATAAACGTCAATCAGTTTCACGATCCAGTCGCTGTCTGTGCCTGAAGTAGAAGCGAAGAGGTGCGCGGTAATCTTGCCTGTTATTATCGTGTCGTCCTTCAGCGGATCGGTCTCCCAGGTCAGCACATCCGGGCGATTCTCGACAAAACGCTGATCTTCGAGCAGCCACGTGGACCAACGCGAGCCGCCCAAATCAGAAGGATTGTAGGTAGGTTCAATGGGCCGCGGTCTGTACGGCACCGGATGCGCAGGATCAGAGACGTAGCTATCAAATTGCTGCTGAGATGTCTTTCCCGGGGCATCAAACGAAAGTTGTCCCTTCTCACGGAAGTAAAGTTTCCGCTGGACGATACCAGTCCGAGGCGGCCACGCGTCGTAAGACATCCACCGGTTTGAGCCGGTCTGAAACGTCAGGGCTTCAGGTTGTTGGTCGGGCTTTCCTTTATCCTTTAGATAATATGCGAACCAGGGCCTCTGAATATTCTCGCGAAAATATTTGCTCGTCTCGCTGCCAAAATCTATGTTTCCCAGCTTGTCGCCGGTCGGGCGATACCATCCTCCGTGCATCCAGGGGCCGGCGACAAAATGGTTGACGTGATTCGTATCTGTTTTTTCCAACGCCGCGTAAGCGGTGACGGGCCCGTAGAAATCTTCCTGGTCCCACCATCCCGCAACATGCATGATCGGCACGGTCACGTGCTTGAGCTGGTTGACTAAGGCCTGTCGCTGCCAAAATTGATCGTAGTTGGGATGGGAGACGAAGTTATTCCAGGTCGGCAATTTTCGGTGAAAGTATTTTGCATCCGCGTTCGACAGCGCGCCGAGTCGCAGATACCACTCATAGGTGTCATACCGATCAAACTTAAAGTTCGTATCAACGTTTGAAGACTCAAGTTCGAAGGCATATTCGAAACCGTAACTGAGCCTGAACGCTCCGTTATGATGGAAGTCGTCGCCCAGGAACATGTCCGCAGGAGTTGCCTCTTCGGTGACGGCTTTCAGAGCCGGATGCGGGTTGAGCACTGCCATTACCACCAGCCACCCGGGATATGATGTTCCGTACATGCCGACCCGCCCGTTATTGCTTGGGACATTCTTGATCATCCAGTCGATGGTGTCGTAAGCATCGGTGCCTTCGTCAATTGCCTTTCCGTCGGCAGAGTCGCGCGGGGGACGCTGCATGACAAACTGCCCTTCGGATTTGTAACGACCGCGAATATCCTGAAAGGCAAAGATGAACCCTTCGTCAACCTCTTCCTTCAAAGAACCGGTGAAGCGGGAGGAGGCATTGTCTATTCCATAAGGAGTGCGCGTGAAGAGAATCGGCAGCGGTTGGCGATGTGACTTTGGCGAATAGATTAGAGTGTGCAGCTTGACGCCGTCGCGCATCGGGATCATCTGCTCGATCTTCTCGAAATCTTTGGCGGGGGCCGGCGCGTTTGTAGTTTGGCCTTGAAGCGGCACCGAAAAGAGAAATAGGACAATGATCGCCGGAAGGCCAAACCTTAACCCGAAGCATGTCCTGGCAAGAATGCCGTACCACCTTCGATAGTCGAGACCTAAGTCTAAGAATGCGTTTTGATTTTCCATTTATCCTCTGCCGTTCCGCATTGAAGAGAAATCCGCGATCGAGCCTGTTCCAATGAATAAATGAGTAGTGTCAAACGGTGCGCCGACTTTTGAGATGGGCATCGCGCCATCTGGCAGCATGTACACGACCGTGGGCGAGTTCTTCGACGCCCTCGAGCAGTTGATTGCCTTCACTTCGCATGTGGGAGATATGCTTGCCTTTGTATTGGGCGGCGACCTTGCACATCTCAATCAGCTCGTCGGTTTTCGCATAAAATGCTGGGGCGTAAATGAGCGA
>DASWDX010000293.1:0-10707 GCA_036395055.1 Pyrinomonadaceae bacterium
CTGCACAGCCATAAGCTCTGATACTTTGCGCTCATACTGTTCGCCCCATAGTTGTTTATTCTCGCGCGCGTCGATCAACTCCGCCCCGACCGTTAGACTGTCTCCATGCTGTATTATTCGTCCGGTTACTACCGCGCGTACGCCAAGCTCATTTGCAACTGCGATGGCATCCGTCTGCTTGCCTTTGTAGCGAAAAACCGAACTGCGGGCGATGACTTTCAGGTTGGGAAGCTGCGTAAGGCTGTTGATGATAGTGTCGGTCAGACCATCGGAAAGATAATCAATGTTCGGGTCCCGATTTTGGTTCTCGAAGGGCAGCACCGCAATCGATTCGATAGCGACTTCGCTCCTGCTCGCGTGCAGGTAGGCGCCAAGGCCGACAGCTCCAATGACAAGCACAGTGACAGCAATAACGGCAGCGACTTTATGCTGTTTGATTCCAGAGACGATATATTCGGCGCTCGAGGCACGTGTCGATAGTGAAGCCGTGCCAGTCTCGGCTGGTTTGGCTGCCTCGCTGACGCTGGCAGGCGATACAGTGGTATCAATATCGGCGCCTTGCAGTTCGCGCCGCACGTCTTTCAACTCAATAGCCAGATCCTTGATTGTCTGATAACGCTCGTCGGTGTCCTTCGCCAGGCAGCGGCGCACGATACGCTGGAGTTCGCCAGGCGCGGATGGATTTGTATCGTTAATGTGAGGCGTGGGGGCATGTACGATCTTGTGCAACGTATCAAGGGCATCCTTGCCCTCAAACGCCTTCCGTCCTGTTGCTGCTTCATACAGAATGCAGCCGAAAGAAAAGATGTCAGACCGATGATCGATCTGATTGGTTTTCCCCTGCGCTTGTTCGGGGGACATGTAACCAGCAGTACCGAGAATAATGCCCGGCTTTGAATGCTGGGCCAGGATGGCAGTAGCGACTTCGCTACCGGTGTCGCTGAGAGCGGAAGTTTGCGTCGGCTCAATTAGTTTCGCCAAGCCAAAATCCAGTATCTTTGCATGACCATCACGACTGATCATGATGTTGTCTGGTTTGAGATCACGATGCACAATTCCCGCAGCGTGGGCCTTGGCGAGTCCTTCCGCAACATGCTGTAGAACGCGCAAGAGTTTTGGAAGCTCGACACGCTCGCGGTGAATTTTGTCGCGCAGTGTTACGCCGTCGATGTATTCCATCGCGATGAAGTTCACGCCGTTTACTTCGCCGATCTCGTAAATGTGCGCGATGTTCGGATGGTTAAGCGAGGCCGTGGCTGTGGCCTCTTGTTTGAAACGGCGCATTCGGTCCTGATTGGCAGCGACTTCGGTGGGTAGAACCTTCAGCGCGACTTGGCGACGCAAACTAATGTCTTCCGCCAGATAGACCTCACCCATCCCGCCCGCGCCGAGTTGCGATCGGATTTCATATCGACCGAGTCGTGTTCCGGTGGCAAGGGTCATAGTTTTACCTGACCACCTCAGGACCGAGGTTCAGGCGCCGGAGAAGGTCCACATAACGGGGATCGGAGCGGATCGGATCCCAAAAAGGCGATGCCTTGAGATCCATGACGGACTCACCGAAGGACCGTTCGCGGTAACCCTTTTCGAGCCACTCGAACGCCCGGTTTCTATCTCCGAGAGCTACGTAAATCTGCGCCATCCTGTACGGAGCGACGTAACGCTGCTTTGCCAACCCCAACAGCTGATCGATGATCTTCTGCGCTTCGCCGCGCTTTCCCGACAGCGCATAGACAATTGCGAGATCCGCCATGAAGTGCGTAGCCTCGCCTGACAGCTTAATTGCTGTCTGCAACTCTGCGGCGGCTTCCTCGTACCTCCCCATCATCGCGTATGTCCAACCTAGGTCGTCGTGCGCCCCGGCGAAGTTGGGATCTAACTCGAGGGTCTTTCGCAACTGCTCTATCACTCGGTCGTGCTGTCGCGCATAAGAAAAAATGATTCCGACGTGCCAATTTGTTACCAGGGAGAGCGGGTCGAGTTCCTGAGCCCGTTGCGCTTCTCTGCGGGCTTCTTCCTGCCGCCCCATCCCCGCCAGATACAATGCGTACCAGTAGTGAGCCGTTGGATAGTTCGGGTTGAGCTCAATCGCCCGCTTGAACTCTCTTTCAGCAGCCGACCAGTCCCAATCGTAGCGCACCAGGACGTTGGCCAAAGAGGTGTGGGCTTCGGCGAGCGTATCGTCGATTGATAACGCTTTCATCGCGGCATCCTTCGCTTTCGGCATGGCCTCCGGCGGCGACAGCCCGATGGCCGGCACGCCGTAGCAGTCTGCTATTCCGGCATAAGCTAGCGCGTAGTTCGGGTCCTTCTCGACGGCTTGATTAAAGTACTCAACGCCCCTCTTCAATTCCTCCCGCGTCCTCTTATTCCAGTGGTAGCGCCCCTTCAGATAAAGCTGGTAGGCTTCCGCGTTCGCAGTGTATTGCTTGGTGACGCGCTTCCGCTCTTCACCCGTCAACCTCAACCGCAACTCTTCGGAGATCTCTCGGGAGATCTCTGACTGCATCGCAAGCAGGTCTGACATCTTACGGTTGTACTGCTGGCCCCAGATCTGACGGTTGTTGCTCGCATCCACCAACTCCACACTGATCGAGAGATTATCGCCACGCTGCACGACCCTACCCGTCAACGCCGTCCGAACTTTCAGCTCTCGTGCAGCCGCCTGCGGGTCAACGTCCCGCCCCTTGTAGCGGAAGACGGAGCTGCGCGCTATCACCGTAAGGTTAGGCAACTGCGAGAGGTTGTTAATAATGCTCTCGGTGATGCCGTCGCTGAGCCACTCGGCGTTCGGATCGGCGGCGGTGTTGACCAAAGGCAATACCGCTATGGAATCTATAGCTGTTCTGTCAGTTCGGGCGAAGTAAAGGTAAGCGATGCCGGCCACTGCAATCACCAATGCCGCGAGGATAACAACCGCACCTCGTTTGTGCTGCTTGATGCTGCTGACAATGTATTCCGCGCTTGAGGCGCTGGGCCCTGCGGATTGTTGAGCAGTTTGCGCCGAACCGGTGGCTGTGGCGGCGACCTTACCGCTACTCGTTGACCGGAGAGTGCGAATCTCCGGGGGCACTGTCCGCTCGATTTCCGCGTCAACCTCCAGCTTCCGTTTCAAGTTACTCAGATCGATGAGCAGATCCTTCGCCGTCTGGTATCGCTTTTCGCGATCCTTTGTGAGCGCCTTGGTAACTATGCGCTCCAGTTCGGCGGGCGCGTCATTTGTATAGCGCGCGAGTGGAGCAGGCTCTCTTTGAAGGATTAGAGAGATGGTCTCTGTGGGAGTCTCGCCAGCGAACGGCACATGGCCGGTTATCATTTCGTAGAGAACTGTTCCAAGGCTCCACAAGTCTGTCCGGATATCTACATTTATTCCTTTTGCTTGTTCCGGCGACATGTAATTCGCCGTGCCCATCACACTGCCGGCGGCGGTGTTGACCATCGCTTTAGTCGGAGCCTCGGTGTCGGTAATAGAAGCGACAGGCTGGCTCAACTTTGCGAGACCAAAATCGAGTAGCTTAGCGAAACCGTCGCGCCTAATCATGACGTTTTCAGGCTTGAGGTCACGGTGAATAATCCCCACTGCATGCGCGGCCGCAAGCGCACTCCCGATCTGAATCGAGATCTCCAGAATGTCCAGGAGTTCCATCCCAGCACGGACGCGTTCGCGCAACGTGTCTCCGTCGATAAACTCGGTCGCGATAAAACGCGAAGTGCCTGTGGTTCCGATTTCATAGATTGTGAGGATGTGCGGGTGATTCAGAGCCGAAGCTGCTTTTGCTTCCTGAATGAAGCGCTGCAATCGCTGCTGGTCCGCGGCTAAAGCTGCCGGAAGAATTTTGACCGCAACCGTCCGATCCAGTTCCGTATCGAGCGCAAGATAAACCTCACCCATCCCGCCCGCGCCGAGTTGGGAACGGATTTCATAGCGGCCGAGTTTTGTACCGGTTACAAGCGCCACGAGGTCTATCACAGCTAACGCCGAAAACCGCGAACGTGATCAGAAAGTAAATCCGGTTCTGCATCTTGAGCCGAACACCAACAACCATCCTGTCAATCGCTGGCATTTCTTCGGAAACTGCATCCGGGCACATCATTTCGCGTCGCGAATTAAGACTACATCGTCGCTGACGAAGGAACGGGAAACGAGAACCTGTTTTTGGTCGGGAGAGAGCGCAAAGTAAAATATTGCGCCGCTGTTGAATTCCACTAGTCGCGATGAGTTTCCACCTTCACGTGGTTGGCAAGTGATCTGGGAAACGTTGACCGCCGGGTTGTCGGCATAGCACAGAGATCTACTGTCAGGAGTCCAGTGAATACCGAAAGTTGCATTACCACCCGTGGCCGTACGGGGAAGAGCAAATGTTTGCATTGGACCCTCACCTGTGACCGAGACAACGTTCAGATTGAGTTGATCGGAAACGTCAGTGCTGAAATAGGCTAGCCATTGTCCATCAGGTGAAACTGACGGCCGAGTTCCTTTGCCGCTAGCAAGTCTTACCGGCTCACCACCCGCTACAGGTATTCTCCAAATGGCTCGTTCGCCACTTCGGAGCGAGTCGAAAAAGATCCATTGGCCGTCTCTGGAGAAGACTGGCGAGCGATCGGTATACTCGCCGAATGTGAGCTGTTTTAGATTGCCGCCATCCAGGTCCATGCGCCAGATATTTCGCTTGCCGACACGGTTGGAATCAAACACTATATAGCGCCCGTCCGCCGAAACCGCAGGTCCGCCTTCCAGATATTGATCCGCCGTGAGTTGTTTCTGTTCAGAGCTGTCGGCATTCATGATCCACAGATCAAACTGCTCTCCAGTCACGGCCCCATAAATGATGCGACCGTCTGGTGTGTACGCCACTCCGCCCCAGGCATCGTAACCCCAACCGTCATACTTGCCCTGAGTGATCTGTCGGGCACTGCCTCCTTTGTCTCCGACGGCGGCGGACCAGAGCTGGGTTGACCAGTCTTCCTGCACGGTCGCGATTGCTTTTGAGTCGCGCGTCAATCCAAGGCTGATTGTTCCATAGCCGTTCAGGTCGTTTGTAATCCGGCGGACTTCACCCTCCGGGTATGAAACGTACCAGAGCTGCGTTCCAATGGATGTCAGTTGTTCGTAAGCTGCGACGATCAACCCCTTTCCATCAGCCAACCAAAGAACTCTGGCGGGGTCGATCAGTTTGTCGGTAACGACGTGTGGCTCTCCGTCGCTAACTGAGACGGCCATAACACTGAAGTTTCTGGCCCCTTGACCTCGGCTGCCGGCGCTACATGCAATCATTCTGCCATCCGGCGACCAGCTTGGCCCTTCAGAGTAGAAATACTCAGGCTGCTGCCGCACAATAAGTTTACGGGGCTCACCGGTACCATCCGCATTCGCGATCATCAGCATATCTTCGTTCACACGCTTATTCACAAAGGCAATCTGCTTACCGTCGGGCGAAAAGGTGACTGGCCCGCTAGCACCCGTCAATAACTTGCGCGCGTTCCCACCTAGTGTCGCGACCTGGTAAAGCACCCCCTGGGGATTGCTCTGGTCCTTAACGACGTAATAGACATATTCCCCATCCGGTGAAAACGTGGTTCCTCCTAATTCGCTGTCACTCGGCGGCACAATTTGCTGGAGGCTGTTGGTTGCGATCTGTCTCAGCCAGAGGCTGCTTTTCGGTCCTTCCTGGGTCTCGAATACAACATACTTGCCGTCCGGCGAAATGCTGACGGAACCGACGATATTTGCGTTTCCAATTTTGCCGCCGGTGGTCAAGCGCGTAATCTTAATTGTCTGAAACGCAGCGCTCGGTTGTTCACGTGTGGTTAGTTTATAGACCCCAAACGCTACACCCAGGATCGTCAAAACAAACACCGCCGTTACCAGAGTAAAGCCTTTCTTGTGAGTTCGGATGCCGTTGGTGAAATATTCAATGCTGGAAACAGTGGGCGCGGTCACGGCTTCACCTGACCGCGCCGTGACTGTTTGAGCACCCTGCGTCGTGACTCGCTCGTCGCTGGCAGCGCTTAGTGTCGGTGTACTCAGACCGCCGGCTGATTGTGTGATTGTTTCCATGTAGCTGGGCATCGAGTCAGGCGCACTGGAACGGTTGAGGTGTGCTTCAGCATCCAGCCGCTGTTTGAGCCGGCGTAGTTTTCCCAGAAGCTCGCGTGCGGTTTGCGTGCGTTCGTCACGATCCTTCGTCAGGGTCTCGCTGATGATCCATTCGAGCGTTTCCGGCACTTCGCACGCGTAGCTCGAAGCCGGAGGTGGTTCTTTTTCCAGAATCGAAACAATAATGTGGCTTACGGTTTCGCCCGTAAATGGAGCTCGGCCGGTAATCATTTCGTAAAGCACAGCGCCGAGCGACCAGATGTCCGTGCGCGCGTCCAGCTCGGTTCCGCGCGCCTGCTCGGGCGACATATAAGCAACGGTACCCATCACGGCCCCGGGGTCAGTGTTGACGAGTGCCCGTGTTGCCGCTTCGCTGTCGGCTGGAGCCACTTGGCGCTCGCTTAGCTTTGCGAGACCAAAATCGAGGACCTTCACGATCCCATCCCCGCGCACCATGATGTTTTCAGGCTTGATATCGCGATGGACGACACCCGCGGCGTGAGCAGCCACAAGCGCCGATGTCACCTGGATTGTAATTTCCATTGCCTCACCCAATCTTACTGGGCCGCGCGCCAGTAGTTCGCGCAGCGTGCGGCCATCAACAAGCTCGGCTGCAAAAAAGCGCAGTCCTTCGGGCGTCTGGCCAATCTCATGAATGGTGAGAATGTTCGGATGGTTGAGTGACGAAGCCGCCTTTGCCTCCTGAACGAAACGGTTCATGCGTTTAGGATTGGAAGCTACTTCAGCGGGAAGAAACTTCAGCGCTACCGGCCGCTCCAGCTCGACGTCAATAGCGCGATACACCACTCCCATGCCGCCCGCGCCGAGCGGCGCGCGGATTTCGTATCGGCCTAGACGTGTACCTGCTGAGATCGTCATCGTTAACGCTTCAAGTCCGCCGTCCAGTTTGCGATTACGGTGAAGGGGGTGACGTGCGCGGCGGCACTGATCACGACGAGAAAGCGTTGGCCATCGGCGGTCACGTCGTAGTCATTCCCGAACTCGCCGCTGGAGTTGAGCTTGTCCAGATCGATTTTAAAAAGCAGGGAAGGAGCGCTCGACTCGAAAGTCTCACCCGGCCGAATCGCGACTGCCATGAGCTGATTGCCGGGCGCGAGATAGAACAATTCTCGCCCGTCGCGCCGCCAGCGCGGCTGCGTGCCGCCCGCTGTGGAGACGCGCCACTTCTCGGCGGGGCGCTCGAAGCGCGCGACGTAAAGCTCATACCGGCCCGACTCGTTGGAAGCGAAAGCGACCCAGCGCCCATCGGGAGAGAACCGTGGCATCGTCTCGCTGAATCGAGAGCGCAGGAAAGGAAAAGGTTTTTGCTCCCCGAAGAGCGGGAGCACCCAGAGATCGCCACCTATCGTCGGATCATTCTCCCGGTAAATAATGAAACGGCCGTCCGCAGACCAGTCGGAAGGCCATTGCCAGCCGGAGTCGAGCGGAGATTCGCCGTCGCCCGCGTCGGTCAACTCCTTCAGGTAGAACGACGGCTTGTCATGTGCGCGCCATGAAAAGAACGCCACCGGGCGCCCGTCCGGCGACCAGACGAAGGCGTCGTCGTCTTCCGGCGTGAACGTGACCCGCGTCCGAGTGTTGCGCGCGAGATCATAAACCCACAGGTCGCCTACCGCCGTATGCTCGTCGGCGATTGCGACTCCGACGCGCTGCCCATCAGGTGAAAGCCTGACGTTGTAGTGCTCCGCGGGCTCTCCGACCGCACTGACCTCGCGCCCGCTGCGATCAAACCAGGCGAGCCGCGTGATGAATGGGCTTTTGTTCAGGAACGCAATCACGCCGTTCTCGGACACAGAAAAATCCGCCCAGCCGGTGCCCATGAAGTATTGGAGCCGCTCGGCGACGACCATTGGCTCCCCTGTAGTGCGTAGCCTGCCGAGGTCGAACGGGTGCGCGAGTAGATTGCCTTCGCGCACGTAGAGCAGGTACCCGGGCGGCGCGTATTCGGCGCGCGAGATCGATGGCACGAGGAACTTCTTGTCCTGAGAATCGAGTGAGCCAACGTAGATGCCGTCGCCATCTCGGTTGCTGTGTACCAGGAAAAGGAAGTGCCGCCCATCGGGAAGGAGATGTGGCCAGTATGGCGTCGGGCCGTCAACCCGAAGCATGGGGGATGGCGCGCCCCCGCCGGCGGGCAAACGGTAAAGGCCTCGGAAGTCTCCGACTTCTCCGTCGAAAAGGATCGCTTCGCCGCGCCCCCACGTTCCTGACTTGTCGCCTTTGGGCACATCGCAGAGTGCCCGCACCGCCCCGCCCGAGGCCTCAACCTTCTTAAGTTTTCCGCTTGCGAAGAACGCGACGTAGCGGCTATCCGGCGACCAGAAAGGAGAAGCCGCCCCATCCGTGCCTTCCAGCCTTCTCGCATTCAGGGAGCCGAGCGAGCGCACCCAGAGCATTCTTTGTCCCTCGACAGCGACGAAGGCGAGCCAGCGGCCGTCAGGCGATACGCTCAGTATGTTCTGCTCGACATCGTTGGTGAAGGTTATTTTTTCTGGCAACGGAACGGAAAACCGGACTGCGCTCGCCTCCAACGGAGCGCGCCGGAAATAGGCGAAGGCGAAAGGTATCGTCAGCATGAGGCCGAGCAGCAGGACGCCCGCGACAGCCCACGCCAAGCGCTCGCGGTTCATCGGTCGCGCCGGCAACACAGCCGTCGTTAAGCTTCGGTCTGAACTGTTGGAAGCTGCTTCGAGTGCGAAGGAGAGATCGCGCGCGGAGTGAAAGCGACCCTCCGGATTCTTTTCCAAACAATGACTCACCAAACGTTCCAGAGCCGGTGAGATGTTGTGATTCATCTCTGAAAGAACCGGCGGATCTTCCTTTAGGATCGCGCTCATAGTATCGGCTGCCGATTCAGCGTGAAAGGCGCGTCGGCCCGAGAGCATCTCGTAAAGAACCGCCCCAAAGGAGAAAATGTCCGTGCGTTGATCCACTCGCTGGCCGCGTACCTGTTCGGGCGACATGTATCCTGCGGTACCCATTACCACTCCGCGATCAGTATCAACACGGCGCGTGGGAATTTCTGTCTGCGATTGGTCACTATTAGTCTGCGTCAACTTTGCCAAACCAAAATCGAGTATTTTCACTCGGCCGTCTTTGGTGATGAAGATGTTGTCGGGCTTCAGGTCGCGATGCAACTGAGAAGTAATGCTATATGGAAATCTTCTTGTTATGGCCCGCCTGATGCCGGATCGAAGTTCCTGATACTTAAAGGGTCCGTCGAGGATGCGCGCGTAGGCGGCTCTAACCTCGTCAAGAAATTCCAATCCCAGACCATGTTGTTCAGACTCATACCATTCGAACGCCGCTTCAATGTCGGCATCGGTAGCTACATCAGCGAACAGACGGTAGCGCTTCACTTGGACTTGGTGTTGGCATTGGAAGTGTCAGCGAGACGGTCGAGTACTTCGAATGCGGAGTGAGCGCGTGAAGGATCTTCGCGGTAGCGCTTGAATCGCTCCTCAGCTAATCGCAGATGACTTTCTGGCACGGGCAGAGCGCCGGGGTCTCGCGAGATTTGGTCCCAGAGGGCCTGCAGGTAGCGTACTTGCTCAGCTTTCGATAGAGCGTCAAAGCCAGGAGGTGTTGGTACAGATGCTTCAGGCATTGCTCGTTCAGTTCTCGTGATTGAAAGTAAGAAACAGTATGTCAGCGGCTACTCGCATGCTTCTGATTCTAGCACCGCACCAGTGTCGAGCAGTAGGCTTAGGAGTGCTGGAGTTGACTAACACCGAAGCCCTCCCTGACGGTCGGGCTACTGCGCCGCACTGACTGCCGTTAGTTGCGTTTTGGTCGCCGCAACAAACTCAATCAATGTCGTTTCAACGCCGTAACTGCTGCTCGTTGCTCTCCATCCATGAGCGGAAATCCGCCAGGGCAAGTTTGGCTATGTAGTCGGCCTTTGCTTTTGCGTAAGTGCGGATCTTCTTCCATTCTGCAGTTGTCAGAGTGTCATCCGCAAGCATCTGAAAACCCAATGCAACGAAGTATTGAGTGCAATCTTTTCGAGAGCTACCCGCGACGAGATAGTTGACTTCAACCCATGCAGCAAGTTTGAACAGGAGCCAGAGGCGCAGAGGGAGCGCTACCTCACACCTGCCGAACGGCCCAAGCTAATGGAAGCGCTAGTGGGCGATCTGGAACACCTGGGTGCACCAGTTGAAGTATCACTGGGAACCGGAGTCAGAAAGATCACCGAGTTGCTGGAATTGAGAATAGAGAATGTGAATTTCAGCGGTCTGTCGATCTTTCGTTCAGCCGTCAAACACTTCGAAGGAAGAACCAGTAACCCCAAGAGGTACGGAGATTCGCCAGGTGCTTAAGGCTTCGGCTTACCGGTCATCGGAACAAAAGCCACCGGGATCGTACGCCGCTCGACCACACCCGATTCACTCCTCGTGATTATTACCATCTGCTGAAATCCAGAACCAACGGGTACAACCATTTTGCCTCCCACGCCCAACTGATCAACCAGAGCCTGCGGTACTTCGTCCGGCGCCGCTGTGACTATGATCGCATCAAACGGAGCATGCTCGGGCCAACCCAAGTAGCCATTCCCGGTTTTCACCTGCACGTTCTTATAACCCATT
>DASWDX010000294.1:0-3658 GCA_036395055.1 Pyrinomonadaceae bacterium
CCGAAAATGTATTCCTTCATCTTCGGATTCCAGCGCCGAACCTGGTGGCCGAAATGCACGCCAGCCTCCAGGAGTTCTTTCATTGTAACCGAAACCAAACTTTAATCTCCTTTTCAGTGAACTGGTTTAATGTACTCACCACAGCTCCCGGCCCTATGTTCAAGAGCAACCAATTCGAGCTATGGCAATGGATTTTAGAATCAACGATGAACGCGGAACGAGGAACGATGATCACGTCTCTAATTCAGCGTTCAGCGTTCATACTTCATCGTTTTGAAAACTGGAAGCGCTTGCGGGCGCCCTTCTGACCATACTTCTTACGTTCTTTGATCCGTGGGTCACGTGTAATCAGGCCGGCCTGCTTCAACGTCGGACGAAGGTCCGCATTGTATTCGAGCAACGCGCGAGTAATGCCGTGACGAATAGCTCCCGCCTGTCCCGCTGGTCCACCACCACGAACATTGATCAGAACGTCAAACTTGCTAACTGTTTCGGTCAACTGCAAGGGTTGCCGAATAATCATGCGCAAAGTCTCATTAGGAAAATACTGATCGAATGATTTCCGATTGATGAGAAAGTCGCCACCACCGGCCCGCAGGTAAACTCTCGCGGTTGAAGTCTTTCTTCGCCCGGTTCCGTAGTATTGAATTTCAGCCACAGTTATTTCGTCCTCTTTTTAACTCTGCTTTCTTAAACTTGATTGTCTTTATGTCGCGTGGTGAGTTGGAAGGTCTGCGGGCGTTGTGCTGTGTGCGGGTGTTCGGCATCGGCATAAACCTTGAGTTTTTTAGCCATCGCCTTGCCCAGCTTGTTCTTGGGCAGCATACCCTGAACAGCCAGCGAGATTACTCGATCCGGCCGCTTGGCAAACATGTCAGCGGCCGACACCTCGCGAAGCCCACCAGGGTAACGCGTGTGGTGGCGATACATCTTCTGCTGAACTTTCGCGCCCTTGAGCACGGCCTGCCGAGCGTTAATCACTATCACGTGATCGCCCATATCCATAAAAGGAGTCCACGCCGGATTGCGCTTCCCGGTCAGGATAGAGGCGACTTCAGATGCCAGATGGCCGACCGTTTGACCGGCTGCATCCACTACGTACCATTTGCGTTTTCCAGCGAGATCCTTGCCGCTGGGAAAGTAAGTTGACATGGTTAACTATCTCTGTTTTTAGCGACTAAAACGCGAACGGCTAGAATACCCAACGCCCTTAAAGATTGTCAAGTTTGTGACTTAGCGTCGCGGCGTTTGAAAAAACTGTAAGCGCAGAGTCCAACCCTTGTAGGTTGCTGCTGGTGAGACGGGAATCTGAAGTTTGTATTCTACACTGATAAAGGCTCCCAGGCGTTGCAGCCACGGGAGCCCTTGTTTCGTAGCCCTCTTCTTTATAACTCCTGGTCCTTTGCCAGTTACGGTTGCGGAGGCTTGGTACCGTCGTTCCTCTTCAGCTTTGGAGGCTCGGCCTTATCCGTAGGTTTCGACTCGATTCCGTCCTGATTGGTCGTTGAATCGTCCGGCGTGGGTTGACGTCTCTTCAGCGTCGGCCTTCCCGGCGGCCCTTCCTCGGCTCCCGGCAACGCGCCGGCCGTTGAAGCCCTGGCGTTGGAGAGTCTCAATAGCCGCGACTTCACTTTCTGAAACTCCGACGTACTGATCACATACTCTTCATGCTCCGGAAACCTTGCGGCTAAGGCAAGGGCAGAGGCGCGTCGCTCGGGCGGAGCGGGATGCGAAGCAAAGGCGCGCGATATAAGTCCGGGTTTCTTCTTGTTCTTCGATTCAAGTTTCTCAAACATCGTAGCCATTGCGCTGGGATCGTACCCGGCGGCATACATGTACTGAACGCCCAGCTTGTCGGCTTCCTCTTCGGCGCTACGACTAAACTTCATGAAAATTCCCAAAAGGCCAAGTCCCGCCGTGTTCTGATAAATCATTCCCGGAATGCCACCGAGAAAGATTGACGTACCCATGGCGAGATATTCCAGCAGGGAAGCCTTGGTCTGGTTTTCAACTGCATGACGAGCGCAAACGTGAGCGATCTCATGAGCCATCACACCCGCAACTTCGGCTTCGTTATCAGCCACCAGAATCAAGCCCTTGTTGACATAGAAAAATCCCCCGGGCAGCGCAAACGCGTTTACCTCGTCGGAGTCGATGACCTTAATCGTGAAAGGAATTTTTGCGTCAGAATGCAGAACGATGTTCTGGCCAACTCGGTTTACATACTCTGTAATCACCGGATCGTCGACAAATTTCGCCTGCCGATCCACTTCCGCCGCCAACTCCCGGCCAAGCCTTACTTCCTTCTCCGTAGACCCGCTTATCTTGGCAATGACGCCTTTGTTGATGTTGCGCTTGCCAATCATCGCCGGGTCCTCATTTACAGACAGCGGCTTGCCCGAGCCCGCCGGAATGGCTGGCGTCGTGTGGCTGTTGTCTTTTTTGTCCGCGGTCTTACTCTGAGTTGGCTCGTCGGATTTCTGCGCCTTTGCCGTGTCGGTCGTTTGGGCGAAGGTCGCGACCGAACCTGCCACCATGGACGAAACCAGCAACAGGGCAGTGACGAGGCGGGAGAAGCTATTCATCTTGAAAACCTCCAGAAATTTCCAAACATGCTTGGCGAAAAGAGTTCTGGGGAAGATCTTTCCAGGTCCTACGTATTGAGGGTTGCTGCGCTGGCGAAAAACTCAAAAGGGGATTTCGGAGCGCAGTACCGACGGAGCCCTTTTCGCAATTTTCAAACGCGCAGTCTATGATGCCCGCTAATAGCCGCTTGGTTGCGCGTGCTGAGCTTGATTACTAGGTGCAAACGTGCCGGCTCGCGTCGTACAAAAAGCTTTGAACTTTTGGCGATTGCGGGATGGCCGCCATTATAATGCACTGCCCTCGGAAAAACCTAAGAATTCGAGGATTTCCATGCGAAACGCCAAAGGGTTTGATAACTTAGCTTGCCGTAAGCTAGCGCCGTCCGGGTTCAACAGTGCGCGAATGATCTTAGCCCTAAAGCGGACGGCAGGAAAACATGGGTTCCGACACCACGATTTGTCAACGTGCCGAAAGAGCGACCTAAGAAACGAAAGCCAACAGTTTCCATTATCGGACCAGGCCGTGTGGGACAGGCTATGGCGATCGCTCTTGATTCCTGTGGTTATTCACTCCTGGCGCTAGCAGGCCGGCCACCCCGACCCATCCTGGAAAATGTTGACGAATTGCAACAGTTGCCGCGGACCGAGCTGATTCTGATCACTACACCCGACGACGCGATCGCAGAAGTTGCCCAACGACTCACTGTTTGCGAAACAGGACGAAGTCGAAAACCCACAGTGCTGCACACGAGCGGAGCCTTATCCTCCGAAGTCTTGTCACCGCTCGCCCAGCTCGGGTTTCACACGGGCTCATTGCATCCGCTGGTTTCAATAAGTGAACCTCGCGCCGGCGCGAAAGCTTTGCGCGGGGCATTTTATTGTCTGGAGGGAGACAAGAAGGCGCTGCAAATTGCGCGACGCATTGTTGAAGATCTTCAAGGCAAGAGCTTTTCTATCCGCCCCGAAAGCAAGGCTCTTTACCATGCCGCGGCCGTAATGGCTTCCCCGCATCTGGTTGCCCTTTTCGATCTCGCTGCCGAGATGCTCGCCTCTGCTGGAGTGAGCAAAAGCAG
>DASWDX010000295.1:0-4251 GCA_036395055.1 Pyrinomonadaceae bacterium
CGCGGTGCTGAGAAGAGTTATTGCGTGCTGCTTACGTCAGACAAGAAGACGAGCGTGGCGAAAGAGCGACTGGGCATTATGGCGCAAACGAATGATGGCTTCGTAATAGCCGAAAAGGACCTCGAGCTACGCGGTCCTGGCGAACTTCTGGGAACTAAGCAATCAGGCCTGCCGGAGTTTCACGTTGCGAACCTCGTCCGCGATCAACAATTTCTGGAGGGCGCCCGCAAAGAAGCTGAGTTCTATTTGGCGAAAGGCGAGAAGTCACCGGAGACCGCGAAGATGATTCAACGCGCGAGGGCGGACACGCGCTTTGGACTCGCAGCGGTAGGCTGAAAGGCCCCCGCAGATTACACAGATTCAAAAAGCAGTTGGACAATATCAGATTACGTATTTGAAACTTGTTTTGCGTGAGGTTTGCTGTTCTGCGTAATCTACGGAATCTGCGGATTAAGTGTTCGACTGTTAACTTACGTCATCCATTGCGCATCATCGCCGGAAAATACCGTGGACGAAACTTGAAAAGCCCGTCATCGCTTGAGGTGCGGCCCACCTCAGATCGTTTACGGGAGACGCTCTTCAACGTGATTGCACCGCGAATCGAGGGTGCTCGCTTTCTCGATCTGTGCGCCGGTTCGGGAGCAGTAGGAATTGAAGCGCTGTCGCGTGGCGCGAGTCACGCCACCTTCGTCGATCGTTCGCGAAGGATGTGCTCCTTGATCAAAGCCAATCTTGATCTTTGTCGGGTTCACATAGAGCAAAGCGAAGTAGTACAAGCTGAAGCGGCTGATTATCTGCGACGGGTGATTGCGAGACCGCGCGGCGGCTTTCATCCATGGGATATCGCCTTCTTTGACCCGCCTTACGCCGAGAACTATCTATTGATTCTCGAGACCTTCGGCGCCCATTCGTCGAGTCTGATATCTGATAATGGCGCGTTGATTGTCGAGCACCATCACAAAAATGAGTTGCAAGACGAGGTGGGGGGTATAATCCGCGTTCGGAAATTGAAGCAGGGTGATTCCACACTAAGTTTTTACGAAATAGCCACCAGTCCCAGAGGGACGAAATGTTTATAGACGGCGGGCTCCATAAAGTTTTCGCAGCTTCGGAGGAGCGAAATGTTGCCGACTGAATCCTCGCTTAAAACATGTCGCTCCTCTGGAGCTCTGGTCTTTGGTTTACCTTCCATCTCTATAAACATTCGCTCATCCGGAGCTGTCGCGTTCGGTTGCGGTCAGGCCGCGCTGCGTCGCCATTTCTTTGTGGCCGAAACTACATTCTTTGCCTGTCTGTTGGGAGAAATCAATGAGCACCAACATCTCTCGTCGTGGATTCTCGAAAATCCTGAGCGCCAGCGCTGCCTATGCAGCACTCGCGCCATCCATGTCCAGGTCAACGCCGGCGTTGCGGTTGGTCACGCGATCGTCAACTGCCTTAGACGTTGTGCGCCTCAGTTCGAATGAAAATCCGTATGGCCCTTCTCCAATGGCTTTGCAAGCGATGACTGACGCGTTCAGGCTCGCCTGGCGTTACCCCGACGAGCACGCTGAATCCCTTGTTGATGCCCTGACAAAAATACATGGAGTGACACCCGCACAGATTCTTCTCGGTGCCGGCTCGGCTGAAATATTAAAAATAGCTGCCGCGGCTCTTACGGCTCCCGGACGGAAGCTTGTAGTTGCTAATCCGACTTTCGAAGCCATCCTTGCGCACGCACGAACTGCACGAGCCGACGTAGTCAAAATAGACCTGACACCGGACTACGCCCACGATTTACCCAAAATGTTAGCCGCGGCAAACGACGCGGGCCTGGTATACATTTGCAACCCGAACAATCCAACCGCAAGTATCACGCACCGGGATCAAATCCGCGCGTTCCTGGCGAAAGTGCCGAGTCAAACGATCGTGCTTATCGATGAGGCTTACCATCACTATGTCGAATCAAGTGAGTACGAGAGCGTAGTCCCGCTGATCAAGCAGTATCCAAACCTGATAGTCGCTCGCACGTTTTCAAAGATTTACGGCATGGCCGGTTTGCGTTGTGGCTATTGCCTCGCGCGTCCGGAACTAATCGAGCGCCTGCGCTCGCAGCAAACTTGGGACAGCGTGAACATCATGGCCCTCGTTGCGGCTTCGGCCAGCCTTAAGGATGCGAAACAACTGGAACAAGGCCGGCGGCGCAACGGCGAAGTTAAGAAGTTTGTCTACTCCGAACTGGAGAAGTCGGGCTTCAAGTGGATTCCGTCTCAGGCAAACTTCCTCATGATTGATCTTGGTCGCGAAGTAGGTCCGATCATAGCTGCGATGCGTGCACGCAACGTGCAAGTGGGTCGAGTCTTCCCTGCCCTACCTAACTTTATGCGTGTCACGATCGGAACGAGGCCACAGATGGAAACGTTCGTTTCAACTTTTCGCGAAGTGATGAACCGATCTATCTCTGTGCTTCCTATACGGCGTGATTTTCCACCTCACATGATCAATTGCTAGAATCACTTCATGCTCGTACTTGGAATTGAAACGTCTTGCGACGAAACTGCAGCGGCTATCGTGCGCGATGGCCGTGACATCGTCTCGTCCGTGATCGCTTCGCAAGTTGAGACTCATAAACGCTTCGGCGGCGTCGTACCCGAGTTAGCTTCACGCGAGCATCTCGACAAGATTGTTCCCATCGTGGAAGAAGCTTTTGAGCGTGCCAAAGTCGAGACGCACGAGATAGACGGCATAGCAGTCACAGTCGGGCCAGGGCTGGTTGGCTCGTTGTTGGTCGGGGTCTCATATGCAAAGGCGATGGCCTTCGCGCTTCAGAAACCGCTGGTCGGAGTGAATCACATCGAGGGACATGTCTATTCGGTGGCTTTTGACAACCCGCCCGTTGAATATCCCGCATTGGCCTTGATTGTTTCCGGGGGCCACAGCAATCTGTTTTTTGTGCCCGCACCAGGGAAGTACAAAGTCCTCGCGCGCACCCGTGATGATGCCGCCGGTGAGGCTTTCGACAAAGTGGCCAAGATGATGGGACTCGGTTATCCCGGTGGCCCGATAATCGAGGAGCTTGCGCGCGAAGGTAATCCGCGAGCGGTGAAGTTTTCGTTGCCGCGCATGGGCGACGGCTCGGCGGATTTTAGTTTTAGTGGTTTGAAGACGGCCGTTACCAAACACGTGCGCGAAAGCGGATTGCAGCCGGTCCGGAACGGCGCAGAGCCGTCTCAAGCGATTAAAGATCTCGCGGCAAGTTTTCAAAGTGTGGTTGTAAGATCTTTGGTCGGAACCACCGAGCGTGTAGCGGCAGAATATTACCCAAAGACGTTGATTGTGGCCGGCGGCGTTGCCTGCAATGGTGCTTTGCGAGAAGCGTCGCGGCAGGCGGCCGAACGCTTGGGAGTTCCCGTTTACTTCCCGTCTCCACACCTCTCGACGGATAACGCAGCAATGATCGCAGCGGCCGGAACAATGAAACTACAGGCGGGCGAACGCGCCGGCTTTGATTTGAATGCTGATGTAACGCTGCGACTGCAGAATGTCGATAACGAAGAAGAAGCACTAAGGCGAGCGAAGGTCAGGTACAAGCTTTAAATACTACATTTCCGACAAACTAACGTTTGTCGGACATTCGTTTTTTTGTTCTCGTTGGTCTCGGCACGCGAGACCTGGGTGGGCCTTATCAACCCTCGATAACGCTCGCCGCGCTCACCGCCTTTTTCTCATAAGCGGCAATCGTCGCGATGTTGCGTTTCTCCAGGTCAGTCAACTGAGCGTCGGTGAAATCGGAATTAGCCTTATACCACGCGAAGCTTTCGAAGTAAGTCTGAAACCAGGGCTCTTTGGTGAAGACTTTTCCGTGTCGCGCATAGATTTCCTGCCGCATCTTGACGGCGTCTTCCACGAACAAACCGTCGAGCAGACTGCGCGGGATTGGCTTGCTTCCAAGTTCATCGTGAATCTTTTTTTCGTAGGCGACAATTGTTTCCACGTTCTGCTTGTCAGGTCCTGACAGCTCTTCATCCTTAAAGTTCTCGTCAGGCTGGTACCAGGGCTGGCTAAAGAAATACTGAGACAGCCAGGGGGCCTGAAACTGGCGCCCGTGACGCGCGTAAACCTCATTGCGCAACAACCGCAACTCGTTAAGGCTCAAGCCGTGCAGCATCTGCTCGGAGATTAACTTGTTTTCAAACAGCTCCATATCGCCTGGAGCCAGCGCCAGCTTGCGCGACTTCTTTTGCGCCGCCTCAATGGTTAGTAGGTTTTTTT
>DASWDX010000296.1:0-6708 GCA_036395055.1 Pyrinomonadaceae bacterium
TTCAACGAAATACTCGTGCTCGATGAAGTACCGGTCCAACTGCCGCCGGTCGCCGGTGTGATCACGTCGCATCCTTCAACTCCGCTTTCGCACATCAACCTGTTGGCAAAAGGCTGGGGCATCCCTAACGCCTATATCAAAAACGCGCAGACGTTATTGAAGCAATACGATGGTTGGTGGGTAACGTTTGAGACAAAGCGCGATGGCTACACAATCAAACGTGCGGATGTGGATCAGTTGCGTGAATATCAACGCCGGCTGGCGCAACGGCCGGACGTGATGAAGCCGCGCTTCAACCTTTCTGAGAAGCGCCTGCTCGGGCTTGCTCAGCAGCGATCGCAATCGGCGACAGCATATGGTGGCAAATCGGCAAATCTCGGCGAGGTGATGAACGCGCGTTTGCCGGGCATCGTAGTTCCCAATGGCTTTACGATTCCTTTTTACTACTACGACCAATTTCTCCAGGCAAACGAGCTCGACGATGCGATCTATGCGCTGCTGAATGATCAGAAATTTGTGCACGATCCGGCCTACCGGCGGGAGCAGCTCGTCGGTTTACGAGAGCGCATCAAGCAGGGAAAATTCGACGAGAGCCTGCGCGCGCAGATTCTCGGTCGGGTACATCGACAGTTTCCCGGCAAGGGTTTGTTTGTCCGCAGCTCTTCCAACTCCGAAGACTTGCCAAACTTTAGCGGCGCCGGGTTGTATACAACGGTTCCGAACGTTCGAGACGATCAGCAGCTTATCGAGGCCATCAAAACCGTCTGGGCGTCGTTGTGGAATTCGGAAGCTTATGAAGCGCGCGAGCGCGCCGTTATTGACCATTCGAAAATCTTCATGGCCGTGCTGATACAGGAAGGTATCAATTCGGAAAGCTCCGGCGTAATGATCACCACCGATCCCTTTGATAAAGAAAATAAGGGAGCGATCTACATCAGCGCCAAGCGCGGGTTGGGCATCAAGGTCGTTGAGGGCAAGAAGGTCGCCGAGCAAATAATCTTTCGTCAGCGCGCCAACGCGGTCCAGGTGTTGACGCGCTCGGACGAAGATAGCTTACTGACCTTTGATGAGAGGGGTGGTGTAAAGGAAGTCGCAATAACCGGCGAACGAGTTGTTTTAACTGACGACGTGATTCGGCGATTGGTGAATGCTGCGGCGGCGATCAAGCGCGTGTTTGGAACGCGCGATCAGGATATTGAGTGGGCTTACATGAAGGGCCAGATTTACATCGTTCAGTCGCGGCCGTTTATTTCCGGGGGCTAAATGTAGCGCAAGCTGTTAGCTTGCGCCTCTGAAGCGAAAAGAAATCTGGGCAGGCAAACTAACAGTTTGCGTTACAAATATGACTGACTCAATCTTCGTCGACGGAATTCTCAAAGGTCGCGTCGCATTCGTAACTGGTGGCGGCACCGGCATCACTGGCGGCGTTGCGCGGGCATTGGCTGAAGCGGGCGCTTCGGTCGCGTTAGTTAGTCGCAACCTTGAGCATCTCGAGCCGGCGGCGAAAGTTATCAACGATGCGCGCGCCATCAATCAAGACATCGGCGAGGCGTTCCCGGTCGCCGCGGACGTGCGCAACTTTGAAGAGATTGAAGAAGCAATTCTGGCGACGCTGGAGCGCTTCGGCAAGATCGACACGGTCATTAACGGCGCGGCCGGAAATTTTTTGTCGCCCGCCGAAGCGTTATCGCCAAACGGTTTTGGGACCGTCGTGGACATTGATCTTAAAGGAACCTTTAATGTTTGCCGCGCCGCTTTCGCGCAGCTCAAAGAACATCGCGGCCAGATTCTGAACATCAGCGCCACGCTTCATTACGTCGGCACGCCGCTGCAGTTGCACGTTTCGGCAGCAAAAGCCGGCGTCGATGCACTCACGCGCAACCTCGCGGTTGAATGGGGACATTATGGCATTCGTGTGAACGGCATCGCGCCCGGACCTATTGAGGACACGGAAGGCATGAAGCGTCTCGTGCCGGAACCTGTCAAAGAAAAACTGCTCAAAAATATTCCGCTCGGCCGCTTCGGACGTATCAGTGACATCGAAAAGGCTGCGTTGTTTCTTTGTTCAGACTCCGCCAGCTTCATCAACGGCACGATTTTAGTGGTGGACGGCGGTCAGTGGCTACTTGGAAGCAGACTCGGTTAGCCTTCTGCCACGAATCAGCGTCTTCATCTCAACGGTGCGTGAAGGTTGGGATATTGTATTTCTCCTTTCAAGGTGGTGATGAGTCTTGAATCAACGGAAATTAGAGATCATTACAGCGTCGCTTTGCGTGGTGCCCCGCACAATCGCCACGTGACGGCCATCGCGTGACCATTCGCGCCACAGGATGCCTTGTCCCTTGAAATCGGTTAACTGTTTGGCTGGACCGCCCTTGAGTGGTTGCGACCAAAGATTCGTGACGCTACCGCGTTTGTCAACATACGTCAAGGCGCGCCCATCCGGCGTCCAGCGCACGCCCATGTTCCAGTGAACAGTTTGCGGGAGGTCGAATGTTTTGATCGGATCGCCGCCGGCGAAATTGAAGACGATTAGCCGAGCCATATTTTGAGAATCGTTATGAAAGCAAGCGATCAATTTGCCGTCGGGAGAAATATCCGGCTCGGTGGAGTATACGTTGGTCAGTTGCGTGACCGAACCGCCGTTAATTGAAGCCTTCCAGAGCACAAGCTTTCCCGAACTATACGATGAATAGACTACCCACTGGCCATCGGGTGAAATCCGCGGCTTAGTATCGTAATTTCCATTTGTCAGTTGCGTCGGGTTGCTGCCATCTATGTTGATGCGCCACAGATGCACTCCGCCATGCTCGGAGACGTAGACCACGTAACGGCCATCAGGCGAAGCAGCCGGTGCAAACTTGGTATGCGTGTCGTTTGTCAGTTGTTGCTGTCCGGCGCCGTCAGATTTCATCGCCCAGATTTCCGTGTTACCGCTGCCGCTCGAGATGTAAACAATGCGGCCGTCAGGGCTCCAAGTGACGCCCGCAGCCCCATCGTCGCGGCCGCTGGTTATCTGGGTGGCGCGGGTGATGTCAGTACCGGCGCAGATGCTTGACGTGATGTCTGTTTGCGTTGCGACTAAAGCATTGGAGTCTGCGGTAAGAGAAACATCTACATACGAATTGAGATCATGGGTGATCCGGTGTGCTTCGCCGCTGGGATAGGATATCTGCCATATTTGCCGCGTCGCCGTAGTGCCGCTATCGCTCGCCGAAAACACGATAGCACTGCCGTCGCTTAACCACGCCGATCGGCCGATGCTATCCCAGCGCTGCGCAGTTAAGTCTTTAGCACTGCCATCTTTCACGTTAACAACTACCATAGTCATTTGCGGGTTTTTGCGATCATCGCCGGCGCCACAGGCGATGAAGCTCGAATCGCGAGACCACGCCACGCCACGTGATGCAAACCATTCGTGGCCGGTGCGTGTTGTAAGCTTGCGCTCATTCGAGCCGTCGGCGCCAGCAACCACTAAAGTGGCTGACGAAGAATTTGCGTCATACCGTTGAAAGGCGATCTGACGGCCGTCCGGCGAGAAGGCGATGCCTTCGCTGACCTTACCCAAAACTTTTACCGGGGTGGCCCCAAGCGTGGGGATACGAAATACCGATCCGGTCTCATCGTTCGAATCTCTGGCGACGTAGTAAACGTAATTGCCGTCAGGACTGAAGGTGAGATTTGCATAAGTACGAGGAGCGACCGCGACGAGCGGCACAGTGCTGTTGGTAGCGATCTGTTTGGTCCAAAGACTCTGTTGGTCGCCCTCGTTTTGCGCGTAAGCCAAAAACTTGCCATCCGGTGAAATCGCTGCCGACTGGACCCGGTTCGTCGCAGTCAATCTACTTACTTTCATATCCATTGTCGGACGAGCTATCGGAGTTGGTACTGTAGATGTCCGCAGTCGAGTTACGAAAAAGACGACCGCCGTCATTAGCAAAATCAAAGCCACTACAACTAATCCAATCAGGTTTTTGTGACCGCCGCTCCCCTTGGCTAGACTGACCGTCGGCGCGGTTGATGAACCGTGTGACCGCGTTTGGGACGCTGCTGAGGCGGGCAAGCTTTGTAGCGAAGGGACGGATGCAACCGGCCTGAGGCCACCGTTGGAAAATGAATAACCAGACGACTCCGAGTCGATCACGCGCAGATCATGTTGCAGCTCATCGAGCTCAATGGCCACGTCCTTGATATTTTGATAGCGTCGTTCACGGTCCTTCGCCAAACAACGGCGAACGATCTTTTGTAATTCCTCGGGCGCCAGCGGATTTAACTCTCTTACCAGCGGAGTCGGCCCGTGCACGATCTTATGAAGAGAATCGATGGCATCCTTCCCCTGGAAAGCGCGGTGACCAGTCACGGCTTCGAACAGTATGCAGCCGAACGAGAAGATGTCTGAACGGTGGTCGACATCATGCACTTTGCCCTGCGCCTGTTCGGGTGACATGTAGCCAACGGTACCCATCACGGCGCCTGGCAGCGAGTGCTGGGGAATGATTGCCGTTTCCAGTTCGCTAAAAGTCTCGCCCGAGGTGAGGGCACTCTGTGGCTCCAACAATTTCGAAAGACCGAAGTCAAGTATCTTCGCGTAGCCATCGTGCGCAACCATTATGTTCTCGGGTTTGAGGTCGCGGTGAACAATGCCTGCCGCGTGCGCTTTGGCCAAACCTTCAGCAACTTGCTGGAGGTATTTCAACCTCATTCTGAGGTCGGCACGATCGGTGCGAAACAGATCCCGCAGCGTCAGTCCTTCGACAAATTCCATGGCGATGAACTTCACCTCGCCGGCCTCGCCGATTTCGTAGATGTGGGCCACGCTCGGGTGGTTTAACGCCGCCGCCGCCTGGGCTTCCTGGGCGAACCTGCGCATCCGTTCGCTGTTAGTGGCAAGCGGTGCCGGCAGAATTTTAAGGGCGACCTTGCGATGAAGCTGGGTATCCTCGGCCAGATAAACCTCACCCATCCCACCGGCCCCTATTTGGGAGCGGATCTGGTAACGGCCAAAACTTGTGCCTGGGGCAAGCGACATCTGAACAAAGACTTGCGTTTCTAGAAGGTAGCTGCCGGCGGAATGTTGGCGTCATTCTAGATGAGTTCTCCGGGGTGCGCCAGAAAATTCGCGAGGACGTTCGCTGATTTATCCGCCCCAGGTTCATCGAACCGTAGCAACCATCGTCGGCTCTGAAATTTGTTAAATGACCAGTCAATTGTTTCCACAACGGCTGTGGATTAGTTCGCCCCAGTTGCGCTAGAGTGCTATCTATGACGGTTGGGAAAGTTACGAGCGCATTCTTTGCCTGCCTCTGCCTGGCTGGTTTGACGAGCCTCTTGTTCGCTCAGGAGCTGCCAAAGAGTTCTGACGCCACCTCCAACATCCCAAAAAAATCCAACGTGCGACCGGCGGAGATTATCGCCAACACTCCAGAACCGTTTGAGAAAGAATCTGTAGAGAAGATGGCTGCGCAATGCGTCAGCCTTGAAACGGAGTTGGGTGTGATTGAGATTGAAATGATTCCCGAGGCGGCGCCGGAAAGTGTGCGCGGCTTTCTCAATCTCGCCGCTACCGGAGCACTTGACACAACAACCTTCAGCCGAGTGGTTAAAGACTTCGTAATCCAGGGCGGCAATCTCTCTACCAGTGAAAAGTGGGGATACGACCTCGCAAAGAGAATGACACGCAAGCTTCCTGACGACGGGTCTGGTCAAGCATGTTCGTGGCATCGTCTCGATGGCACGTCCCGAACAGACAAATAGCGCCACGATGCATTTCTTCATACTCGTTGGTGAGGGCCATCATCTGGATGGAAAGTTTGCTGCCTTCGGCAGAGTAACTAAAGGGATCGAGGTCGCCGATACCATCAATAAAGCACCAGCGGAAGGCGAGAAGCCCACCAGGCCGGTGCGAATTAATCGAGCGCTCGTAGCGCCCTGTAAGAAATGAAACGGGGGGCCTGAAACTTTGGGTCTGGCAAAAACCAGCGGCACCGGGATTCTACTCCTTTGTGTCTTGCTGGGCTTCTCGGGTTGCGGGCAGCCCGCCAGCCGGAAACCTACGCCAGAGGCAGCCAAACAGATTCTAAAGTTGCGCGGTTATGAGTTTAATGAAAAGTCATTTCTGTCAGCAGCCGCAGCGAATGACGTGATCGCCGTCAATGGATTTCTAACGGCAGGCATGGACGCGAATGTTAAAGACGAAGACGGGGTGACGGCATTAATTACGGCTGCTTCGCATGGCAATCCAGAAATCGTCAACGCGCTGATAAAGGGCGGCGCCGATGTCAACGCGAAAGACAATTTCGGCTACACAGCTATCCTGCGCGCGATCCAAAACGAGCACGACGAGATCGCAGACGCGTTGCTCGCCCAGCCGAAGCTTGATGTGAATGCCCAGGGCGTGAATAGTCCGACGGTGTTGATGAGCTACGTCTGGCGCGAACGCGAAGATGCCGTCAGAAATCTTCTCGAACGAGGCGCCGAACCTAATCTTCATGACCAGGACGGCGATACCGCCTTGCATGGCGCGGCACTACGCGGCAACGTAGAGATCTTGAAGCAGCTTCTTGATGCCGGCGCAAACCCTAATGCCAAAAACAAAGTCGGCGGAACGGCGCTAATGTGGGCGGGTACTTATGGCCGTGAACAGGCGGCCCGCCTGCTCATGGAACGAGGGGCCGATCCGGCTTTGAAGGATAATGATGGCATGACGGC
>DASWDX010000297.1:0-11258 GCA_036395055.1 Pyrinomonadaceae bacterium
TCTCGCGAATTTCACGTTCGATTTAAGCCGACCCGCGGTAAATATCGGCTGAGTAATCTGCGGCACAAAACTCCACGCACGGCTCGGTCCCGTGAAAAGATCCGAAAGTTGATTGCTTTGAAATCCAAGCAGTCCAGTCAAACTAATCCGTGGGAAATAAGCAGCCTTCGCTGCGGAAACAAGAGCACGCTGGGCTACGAGATTCTGTTCCGTCGCGCGTATGTCTGGTCGACGCTCAAGCAATGAAGACGGCAGGCCCGCGGGCACTGCGGGTAGTTCTTCCTGCTCAGCTAGAGGTCGTCCCCGCGGAATCGGCCCCGGATTGTTTCCTAAAAGCACGCTTATCTGGTTCTCCGTCTGTTCGATCGCTCGCTCTGTGTCGGGGATCGTCTGCGACGCCTGGTAAACCAGTTCTTCGGCCTGGCGCACGTCCAGCATCGTAGCGACTCCACCCTGTTGCCGTAACTTGATCAAGCGGAGCGAATCTTCGCGCGTTGTGAGCGTTCGCCTCGCAATATCCAGTTGGCTATCCAGCTCGAGCAGACTGAAGTACCCAGCTGCGACATCTCCGACAACCGTGGTCATTACTGCTTTCCGATCTTCCTCGGAAGCGTGCAGCTCCGCACGCGCAGCTTTTGTCTGCTGCCGCAGCCGTCCCCAAACGTCTAACTCAAAGGTGAGCAGATTCAGCAGAACGCTTCCGAAACTCCGTGTTCGCCCTCCCTGGCCAGAAGAAGTTAATTGGCCGTTTCGTGAATTGCGGACACTTGTAAGATCAGCGCCAACCTCAAACTGCGGAAACTGATCAGATCGCGCGAGACCCAGATTGGCCCGTGCCGCATTGATCCGCGCTCCGGCCGTACGAAGATCGTAGTTCTGAATCATTGCTGTCCTGATCAGCTTCTGGAGCTCTTGATCTTTGAACACTTCGAACCACTTCAGGTCGCCGATAGAGCGCTGATCAGCTGACGCAATTGGCTCAGTTCCACGGAAGTTGTCAGGCGTTTTAACTTCAGGAAGCTGATATTTTTGGGCAGCGACATTGCTCACGAGTGAGGTGGCTATAAGAAATGCCGATATCATGCTCTGTCTCGCGACGTTTGGCTTGCTGAGGTTGGCCCAGCCTGCGGAGCAGGCGGAAGCATAAAGCCTGGGGCGTAAGCCCCAGGTACAACGTAAGAAAGTGGTGAGCCCGTGAAACGGGCGATAGTGGTTTGGATGGTGGTTCATCGTCGCGATCAAGTCACTCTGTTTCTGCTTTCGCCCGACTTCGCGGGCTCGGTGCGAAATGCGAACTGAACCTGGGGCTTACTCCCCAGACTTTATGCTTCCGCCTACTCCGCAGGCTCGTTGAATGCTTACAATTAAACGGTCCATTCTCAATCTCCTGTTACTGGTTCCAATTTCGGCAGTACCGCTTGCTCTTCTTGCTTGCTGCCGATTCGCATCGAGACCTTCTCTACCACATAGAAACTCACTGGAATCAGGAAGCTGGCAATTAGTGTGTCAGCCAGCATACCGGCGATGACGACTGTGCCCAGTATCTGTCGGGCCGCTGCCCCGGCTCCGGAAGAGAACCACAACGGCAAACAACCAGCGATAAACGCCAGCGAGGTCATCAAGAGCGGACGCCTCCGTAAGCGCGCTCCTTCAAGCGCCGCTTCCAAAAGACCGCGGCCTTTCTCGAATTCCATCTTCGCGAACTCGACGATAAGAATCGCATTCTTTGCGGCAAGGCCTATTACGACAATCAGTCCGATCTGCGCGTACACGCCGAGATCAAAACCCCGCAGCCAGATGCCGGCGAAGGCTCCGAACAGTGCGATCGGTACGGTCAACAATACCGAGAACGGAAGCGACCAGCTTTCATAAAGTGCGGCCAGGATTAGGAAGACGAAGACCAGCGATAGAGCCAGCGATCTCATCGCAGCTCCTGACGTTTGCTTTTCCTGATATGAAAGATCGGCCCAGTCGTAACCGATTTCCCTCGGAAGTACTTCACGTGCTACCTCTTCAAGAGCAGCCATTGCTTGACCAGAACTGTAGCCAGGCGCGGCAGCACCGAGAATTTGCGCGCTCCGGTAAAGATTGAATCGGTTAGTGTATTCTGGTCCATTAATTTTACGCGTGGTTACCAGGGCGGAAAGTGGGACCATCTCGCCTTCGTTGTTCCGCACGTAATAGCCGCCGATGTCCGCTTCACTTCGACGCATTTCACCTTCCGACTGAAGAAACACGCGCCACTGTCGACCGAAGCGATTAAACTGGTTAAGGTAAAGCCCACCGAGGTAGGCCTGAAGCGTTTGGTAAACATCGGCAATAGCCACGCCTTGCTTCAGGGCTTTGTCGCGATCTACATCAGCGTAGATTTGGGGAACATCAGCTGAGAATTGTGACATTACTCCAGCCAGCTCCTGACGTTTACGCGCCGCGCTAAGGAACGCTTGCACGTTCTCATCAAGAAATTCGACCGATCCTCCACTACGATCCTGTAACCACAAGGAGAAGCCACCTGCACTGCCGAGACCGGGAATCGAGGGTGGCATAAAAGCAAAAGCCATCCCTTCGGGGATTTGCGTAGCCAAGGCTCCGTTTATCTTCGCTAGAATTGCTTGTGCCTGAAGTTCGTGTGACGTGCGTTCATCCCAGGGCTTGAAGCTCATGAAAAAGAAACCCTGGTAGCTTGCCGAGATGCGGTTTAACAAACTAAAGCCCCCGATACCGGTGTAATACTGGACGCCGTCGGTGTGCGCCAGAATCTGTTCCACCTTTTTCAGCACCTGATCTGTTCGTTCAAGGGACGCCGCTGGCGGAAGTTGAACATGCAACATCGCGTAGCCGTAGTCCTCTTCGGGTAGGAAGCTGGTAGGAATCGTCCGGCCCATAAACGCATCTACGACGGTGAAGCCAACAATAATCACAACACCAACGATTGCTTTGCGAAGTAATGCGTGACTCCAGTTGAGGTATCCATGCATTACCTTATCGAAGCCGCGGTTGAACCCGCCGAAGAACCGGGCAAGTATGCCGCTCGATTTTTGTCGGGGCCTCAACAAGAGTGCTGCCAGCGCAGGCGAGAGCGTTAACGCGTTGAATGCCGAGATAAGCATGGAGATGGCAATAGTCATCGCGAACTGATTGTTGAGTCGCCCCTGAATTCCGCCCATGAACGCCACGGGCAGGAATACGGAAGAGAGAATCAGCGCGATTGCGATTACTGGTCCCCCAACTTCTTTCATCGCCTGGACAGTTGCTTCACGTGGAGATTTTCCCTCCTCAATGTGATGTTCGACGGCTTCGACAACGATAATTGCATCATCCACCACCAGTCCGATGGCGAGTACGAACGCAAACAGCGACAGCGTGTTGATTGAAAAACCGAGCAGTGGAAACGCGGCAAACGTGCCTATGAGTGACACCGGCACGGCGATCACGGGGATGACCGTCGCACGCCAGTTCTGCAGGAACAGGAACACAACGATGATCACCAGAACCATCGCCTCAAGCAGCGTGGTAATTGTTTCCCGCACTCCTTCGCTCACGGGCAGCGTGGTGTCGAAGACGACAGCATAATCGAGGTCATTTGGAAATCGTTCTTTTAACTCGGCCATCGTTCGCTTGAGGCCCTCGGCCGTTGCCAGCGCATTAGAACCTGGCGACTGAAAGATGGCCACGATGGCGCCGGGCTGACCGTTCATGCGCGAACTCTGTTGATAGTTCAGCGCACCCAGTTCGATTCGTGCGACATCCTTCAATCGAACTACGGAACCGTCGGGGTTTGCACGCACAACGATCTGACCAAATTCTTCCGGTGTCTCAAGCCGTCCCTGTGCGCGAACCGTGTAGGTCTTCTCCATTCCTTCCGGTGCCGGCGCAGCACCCACACGACCCGAAGGGTTGACGTTACTCTGTGCTTTGATCGCGTTAGCTAAATCGGGAACCCCCAGACCTAGTTTTGCAAGGACATCAGGCTTGACCCAGATGCGCATCGCGTAGTCGCTGGAACCAAACACTCTTACCTCACCAACACCGGGCACGCGATAAAGAACATCATTAACGTTGATGTTTGCGTAGTTAGCGAGAAAGAGCGAGTCGTACGTTTTGTTGGGCGAGTAGAGACAAAAAACGAGCATCGGCAGTCCCGTAGACTTTCGCGTCGTCAGTCCAAATTGGTTCACATCGGTCGGAAGGTTAGGTTGCGCCTGTGCCAACCGATTCTGTACGTTCACCTGGTCGATATTGACGTCGGTGTCAACGGCAAATGTAACCATCAACTGCTGGCTACCGTCGTTGGCATTGATTGACTGCATGTAAAGCATGTTGTCCACGCCGTTCATTTGTTGCTCGATCGGTGTGGAGACGGACTGTTCGATAGTGATTGCGTCGGCACCGGTGTAGTTGGTGGAGACGATAATCTGCGGTGGCAAGATTTCGGGAAATAGTGCCAGTGGTAAGCCGGACATTGCTAAGAGGCCGCCAATAATGGTTACTATGGCGATCACTATTGCGACGATCGGTCGTTTGATAAAGAAGTTAGAAATCATTAGTTAGACCCATTAATGCCAACCCGCGCAGCGCGCGATTGCTCTGTTGATTTTTGACGTGGATCATGAGGCCGGCGCAGCCGCAAATGGCTTCGGCTTAACAACCATTCCGGGTCTGACTTTCATTGTGCCTTCCGCAATTATTACCTCGCCGGGTGCAAGGCCATCCTCCACGACCCACATTGAACCGGTGCGTTCACCGACTTTTACGGGACGAAAGTTCACCTTGTTATCAGGGCCAACGACGGCAACTTGATAAGTGCCTTGCAACTCTGAGATTGCTCGTTGCGGTACCATTAGCGCATCCTGTTTAATTTTTGTGATCGTGCGTACTCTTCCATACTGGCCCGGCCGCAGACCATTGCCCGGATTGGGAAAGATTCCAGCCATCCGAATGGCTCCTGTTTTGGGATCTACTTGTCTATCGGCGAAATAGAATGTTCCTTTTTGCGGATACGTCGTGCCATCGGCCAGGACCAATTCCAGCTCAAGTTGATCCAGACTCCCATTCTGCTCCGCCTCGCTGAGAAACGGTTTTGTGTAGTTCAGGTACTCTTGCTCGCTGAGTGTGAAGTACACCTTTATGGGATCGAGTGTCGAAACTGTCGTCAGAGCATTACTGGTGTTACTCATCAAATCTCCGACCTGCGCCTGGGCCATACCTGCGATGCCGTCGATCGGCGAGATAATTTTGGTAAAACCTAAATTCAGCATCGCCGTCTTAACGGCTGCATTGGCATTTTCAAGTTGTCCTTCAGCGGTTGCTACTCCAGCCTTGGCAGTACTAATCTGCGCCTTCGCGTGCGCCATCTGCGCTCGCGCTGCTTCAACCCCAGCCTGCTCCGCATCCACTTGCGACTTGGAAACCACATTAGCCTGCAGGGCGTTGTCGAACTCTTGTTGTGTAACGGCCTTTTGCTCCGCCAGTGGGCGGTATTTGTTCACATCGAGCCGTGTCTTGACTTGATTTGCCTCTGCCTGAGAGAGCTGCGCCTGTGCTTGTAAGACTTGACTGTTGGCCTGCGCGAGTTGTGCTTCCGCCTGTGTGACTTGAGAACTGGCTTGCTCAAGTTGTCCCTGAAATTGTGCAACCTGACCGTTGGCTTGATCGAGGGCTGCTTGAAAAGGTCTCGGGTCAATCTCAAACAGCAGCTGACCCTTCTTCACAAACGAACCTTCTTTGTAATCCTGCCTGAGCAAATAACCTGTGACTTGTGGCTTTATCTCGGCATTTACCATGCCCTCGGTTGTGCCGATCCATTCGCTGTAGATCGGCACGTTCTTCTGCTCGACCGAGATCACCCCGACTTCAAGTGGCGGTGGCGCCGCCTGCGCCGGTTTATTTGAGCGGCCGAAAACAAGTAACCCGCCAAACACCACGACCGTTCCAATCATAATCGCAGAGAGAACTACTTTGTGCTTTGTCAGGATTTCGTAATAGTGCGTTATTCGAATTGTAGTCATTTGTGTTTCTCCAAAATGCGAAGGGCGTTCCTCCCAATAAAAGATATGGCGATCAAAAAACCGTCACTAATTCCTTCCCCCAGCAGGTGGACTCGCGCCGGAGCCCACGTCTCACGTCCGAGTCCACCTGCTATCGAACACGGGCCCCGCCCCTGAGGCCCGTGCTTACTTGAGAATTGTGTCCTTCTTCTTTGTTCGTTCATAACGTCGAACTATCATTGCGAAATGTGCTGACGCTCAACATAGCAATAGTTCTGCCATCGCTTTTGTCCCGCAGAGTTCGTCAATCGGCGCAAGCCTCTAGCGCAGATGGTGACCATAACTCGTCAGGTGACGATATATCGTCGTGCTGATCCCCACCTTCTCCAGTTTCCAGATCACTCCAAGCTTTGCCTCTGAATTCTGAAGACTTGGGGCGCTAGCTCCGGCGTGAGCCCGAGCGGCCAGCATGTTGCACTAGTGAGCTTGCTACTCGGATAGGCAACAAGTGTCCGGCGAAAAACATTTAGGAAAGGAAAATTCTTATGGGCAAGTTGGAAGGAAAAGTGGCGGTGATCACTGGCGGGAATAGCGGCATTGGTCTGGCGACGGCTAAGGAGTTCAAGAAACAAGGCGCCCGAATCGTTATCTCGGGACGTGAGCAGCAGACTCTCGATAAGGCGACGCAAGAAATAGGAGGCGAAGTGTTGGCAGTGCGAGCCGACACCTCGAGTCTGCCAGAGATCGACAATCTGTTTGCCGCGGTGAAGAAGAAGTTTGGCAGTATTGATGTGCTCTTCGTCAACGCTGGGATAGGTAAGTTTTCGCCCTTCGAAAATGTGACCGAAGAGTTGTTCGATAAAATCATGGACATCAATTTCAAAGGCGCGTACTTCACGATTCAGAAGGCGCTACCGTTGCTGAATGACAACGCGTCGATCATTCTCAACAGCTCCATCAGCGCCCACATCGGAATGCCAAACTCAAGTGTGTACGCTGCCAGTAAGGCGGCGCTTATCACTTTGGCACGAACGCTCTCCACCGAACTCATAGGGCGCGGTATCAGAGTCAACACAGTTAGTCCCGGCCCCATTAGCACACCGATATTCGAGCGGCTAGGGCTGGCGCCTGAGGATCGTAAGGAACTGGCGAAGAATATTCAGGAGCAGGTGCCGATGAAGCGTTTCGGACTCCCGGAAGAAATCGCGAAAACCGTCTTGTTTCTCGCCAGTTCCGACTCCTCATTCCTCCTGGGAACGGAGATCATCGCCGACGGTGGAATGAGCCAACTGTAAGAGAGCGAAAGTGGATCACAGTAGGCAGAAGGCAAATGCTTACTCGAATTTGAGAAACGGATTTGGCCTCTTTGGAGCCAAAAGGGAGGAACATGGGCCATGGATTCAATAACTAAGATGAGATCGACCAGGCATTTGGAACCAGCCCGGACTCGAGATGAAGGCCCGAAGCGGAGGCACAGGGGGTGGCTTAAAGAATTTTTTGACCACAGAATCTTCAACAGTGCCACCCTCTTCGGCGTCATTCCCGTGGGTACTGCATTCGGGCACTGGATAAGCAAGATAATCGCGTTGCCGCAACTCAGGAAGCTTGCAGTCGGAGAGATTCCCTGGGCACCGCTACGAAAGCCTTTGTCGGAGAGCTCCGTGGTGCTGCTCTCGACCGGGGGCGTTCATCTGCAGAGCGACCGCCCGTTTAATCTTAATGGCGATCCAACCTTCCGAATCATCCCGAAGGATGCACAGCAAGCGGATCTCGCCATTTCACACCAGGCCTACGACAAAACAGATGCGCTTCGAGACGTCAACCTGGTGTTTCCCATCGAGCGTCTGCGCGAGCTTGAGGCCGAGCATGTCATTGGGCGTTTGGCCGAGGATCACTACGGATTCGGTTTGATGGGGAGTGCCAAGCGGCTCATGCCGGCGATCAAAGAAGTCGCGCAACGCATCAGCGAGTCGGGCGTCGATCTGGCTCTTCTGGTGCCCGCCTGACCCATCTGCACGCGGTCCGTTGGACTGCTCGCCAGAGAAATCGAGGCCAGGGGCGTGGCGACAGTGGGATTGGCTCTCGTGAAAGAAGTAGCAGTTGCGGCTCACGCGCCGCGCTTCTTGTATCTGCACTGGCCATTCGGCCATGCCCTGGGCGAACCGGGCAATGTCGCGCAGCAGAGAACGGTGCTCCATGACATGCTTTCGATGGCCATCAGTGCGCCACGTCCAGGGTTAGTGGTCGAACTTCCATATCGCTGGCGACGCGAAACATACCTGCCGGTCGATGACTGGAAGGCGCCGAGCCAGAGCGTCGTTTCAGCATTGTCCTTGTAATTGTCACCGAGGAAACGACGCGCACACCAAAAAAAAGTTCGACGTGTCGACCTTAGGCCGTTGTTCGTCTTTCTAATGAGCAGCGATCGATCGGACTGTTCAGGCTTCGACAGTGCCGGACAAAGAGGGACTTCAGGCTGAATTACACAACCCATCGATTTCTTCAATGAGACACCTGGTCATCAGGCTGGTCGAAACCAGTTTTGTTCCGTTCTCATACATTTTGGTCAAAAGTTGCTTTCCGCGGTCGTCAATGAAGCTAACGCTCGTCAAGTCAACCAAAAGCGCCGCTTGGGTGGATGAAGCCTGCTGCCAGCACTTGTCCAATTCGTCTACACAAGCGCCTGCCAACTTTCCTTCCAGGACAAGTCGTGTCGTCGCCGATTCGTTGTGAGAGGTAATCCTGATCACTTTATAAGTTATAAGTCGTCCGCCGTGGACATTAGCAATTTGCTTGCCGCAGCCCAGCAAAGACGTCATGTAGTAGACCCAGCCTTAATTGGTTGTGAAACGCAGGCTTTGGAACCGATCAAGACTTGCCGACGTGACCATATGTCACCAGATGGCCAGCCGTTGTCACCGCGAAAGGAACTAGATGCCGGCTTTGCTCGTAAGGAAGCAGTCAAGTATGCTTAAACGAGGTTTGGCCAATTCTCGTTTCGCTGTTGAGTTTTGCGAAGCTGGTGAAACACGTAGCCCGGCATTTAAGGGGAGGCAAGAAGTGAAAGGCAACGCCGCTCAAGTCGCCACCGCCGATGTTCAAACGCAGAACTTTCTGACGCTGCTTGAACTTTCAAAAGCCATCGCATCTCACCGTGATCTGTCAGAACTCTTCCACGATATTGCTTGCCGGTTGCAAAATCTTTTTCCGTTTCGCGATCTCGCGGTAATGCTGCATGACGGCCAACGAAACGTGATGCGATCATACATTTTGGAAGGCTGTGATCGTACCGAGTGGATCAGCAAAGACCCGACCGAAGTTCCGATCGAAGATTCCATCAATGGTCATGTGTGGCTGGATCAGCAAGCTATCATTATTCGTGATCTAGACGAGGAGAACCGTTTTCCATCCGCCCAAATCCTGCGAGACAAGAAAGTCAAATCGGTCTGTTGCCTGCCGCTGAGCACGGTTCATCAAAAGCTCGGAACCTTGAATTTGTGGAGCGAACAGGTCGGCGCGTATGACAAATTCGATCTAAAGTTTGCGCAGCTGGTCACCTCGCAGATTGCGGTCGCGGTTGAGAGTCAGTTTTACCGCGAGCAGTTAGCCCGCGAGCGCGATCGTTCGGAACTGCTCTTACAGGTGAATAATACATTAGTATCGAATCTCAATCTTAGAGAGTTGTTGTCGGCAATCTCGGGTTCTTTGAGGACTGTAATGCCGCACGAAGCGGCGGCACTGACGCTATACGACGAGTCGCTCAAACAACTGCGGGTGGCCGCCTTGGATTTCCCGGAGCATGAAGGACCGTGCGCGACAGGCGACATCATTCCGTTTGAAGGAACTCCTATCGGTGAAGCATTTACTACCCGGCGGACAGTCTTAATTGACTATGACGGAATAGATGATCCGCGAGTAACTTGTTCAGGGATGGCGTCTGGTTGTGCCTCACCGCTCATTTTTCGCGATCGCGTGCTTGGTGTCCTCGGCATCAAGAGCTCGCGTCGACATGCGTTTTCCCAGGATGATGCGGAATTATTCGAGCAAGTCGCTAACCAGGTGGCCATTGCGGTTGAGAATGCGCTTGCGTACAACGAGATCGAAACGTTGAAAAATAAGCTGGAGAAAGAAAAGCTCTACCTCGAAGAGGAGATTCGAAGCGAATACAATTTCGAAGAAATCATCGGCAATAGCTCAGTTCTTAAACGTGCTTTGCAGGATGTGCAAACAGTCGCGACTACTGACTCAACGGTTTTAATATATGGCGAGACTGGCACCGGCAAAGAGCTGATCGCCCGCGCGATCCATAACCTAAGTGGGCGTCGTGAACGCACCCTGGTCAAGGTCAATTGCGCAGCAATTCCAACGGGTCTTTTAGAGAGCGAGCTATTCGGTCACGAGAAAGGCGCATTCACCGGAGCCATTGATCGACGCGTGGGCAGGTTTGAGCTTGCGCATCAGGGCACGATCTTTCTTGATGAAGTCGAGGACATTCCACTCGACTTACAATCGAAACTGCTACGAGTGCTTCAGGAACAGGAATTCGAACGGTTGGGAAGCTCACGCACGCTTCGGGTAGATGTCCGCGTCGTCGCCGCGACCAATGCTGATCTAGCGCAACTGGTTGAAGAAAAAAAGTTTCGCAGCGATCTGTATTATCGACTAAATGTTTTCCCGATTACTGTGCCGCCGTTGCGCGAACGACCTGAAGATATTCCGCTGCTGGTTCACTTCTTTGCGAATAAATTTGCGCAGCAAATGAAGCGTCCAATCGAGAGCGTCGCAAAAGAGACGATGGCGGCCTTGATCAATTATCACTGGCCCGGCAACATTCGAGAACTCCAAAACCTGGTGGAACGGGCTGTGATTCTGTCGCGAGGCTCGACTCTTGAAATACCACTGGCAGAGTTGAAGCAGTCGTCCAAACCTGCCAATCATTCCAACGGAGTAGCAACTCTCGAAAGCATCGAGCGCGATCATATTCTTCGGGTTCTCGGCGATGCAAAATGGGTGATTGGCGGACCAACTGGAGCTGCCGCTCGCCTCGGACTGAACCGCACGACTCTCAATCACCGCCTGCGCAAACTTGGCATTACTCGGCCTCAACTACAACAATCCTAAGCGGTAAGTTGGAAGAGAAATCCCAAACTTGCAGGTGAGCTAAGGGAAGGCAGCCAAGGCATAAGGCGCTCCCCGTTCTAGATGCAATTCTTCACGCAACCGTTGATGATGTCACGTTCCGACGTCCGGAGTCGAAGATGTCTTTAAATA